>JBFKXW010000284.1:0-4169 GCA_041637915.1 Pseudomonadales bacterium
CAACTGGTTGTTGGAGGACTGTTTCACGGACAGAACGCGCACGTGGAACTGCACCTGCCGGCTGAGGATGTCGTTCAGCCCGTGGACATAATCCTCGACCGCGGACAGGTTCAGCTCGGTGTCATGCACGGTCACGGTGCCGGAGGACTCAGACACAAAGAACTTTCCGCCCTCACTCAACAGCGTGGGAACGGTGCTGCGGATATCCGCCCAGACATTGGTGTCGATGCTGATCGTGGTGGAGAGGTCAGAACCGGAGACCGAGGCAGTGGACTCGTCACTGGAGCCGGAACCGGTGGCCTGATTGGTGATTGTCGCCTGACCGGTGTGTGAGCCCTGCTGGCTGGCAATCACGAAAGAACGGGTGATGAAGCGATAGAAATGGATGCGCTTGTCCTCGTACTTCCACGAGATCCCCAGCGCGGTCGCCACGTAATTCAGCAGCCCTTCCAGGGAACCATCCTTAAAGAGGACCCGCAGGCGGTTCTGGTAGCCGGTATCCGAACCGAGTTCGGCGACTTCATCCTCGGCATTGTCGATTTCCGCCTTGTCCTTGGTCACGCCGGACAGCAGTTCCGGCGAGAGGCTGACCGGAATGCCTGACACCTTGGTGATAATCAGCGCCAGATCATCCAGAAAAACCGGGTCTACCAGATGCACCGCGATGCGCTTCTCGGTAAACGCATGCGGCAACGGTGTGACCACCGGTTGGGAATCCGTCGAGACATAGATGCGGTCGAGCCGGCGAATCCGGTAGGGATCCCCTTCCGACAGCACCGGGCCCTGCGTGGCATTCGCCTGCAGGTTCTGGTCCGTCTCTGCGGCCGCGTCCACCGTGGCCTGCCGGGTCTGGCGCTCCAGCGCGAGTCCGCCGCACCCCGCCAGCAGCGTGGACAGCAAGGCGATCCCGATTCTCCTCATGGCGCCGCTTCTCCGCGCAGGGTCACCCGCAACACCTGATTGCTGTACAGGCCATAGTCAAAGAGCACCGGCCGGTCAGCCAGTGCATAGGCCTCCATGACCCGTGAGAACGCATACTCAAACGTGCCGTTGATCACAATGGGCGCTTCAATCCGGAAGATCCTTGGCACATCCCAGCGTAATTGCAGACCGACGTGATCGGCCCAGCCCCGCAGCCCGGCTTCCAGCGTCATGCCCCTCTCCATGACCCAGCGATGCTCGGTGCTGCGCAAGGGGTCGTTCGGATCGATGATGTCCGTTCGCGCATGCAACTGGTCGGCAGTTTCCACGTGCTGCGCAGCGGTCGCCTGCGGCGGCGTGACCGTGCGTGCCGGGTCGGTTGGCCCGATGGGATGATGCGGTTCCGTGCTGCCGGCATCCCAATTTCCGGGCATGAGTGCGGCGTACCAGGGCGCGTCAGAATCGGCATCCTCCCGGGTTTCGGCGGTGTCCTGATGCGATGCTGCGGCCTCTTTCTGCGCGGACGACTCGCCCACGTCGCCCGGGCTGATGTAGCGGATGTTGCATCCAGTCATCACCAACAGGGCGGTAGTCAAGAAGACCAGCTGCTGCAGACGGTCCATGTGCGGCACGCGGAATGTCCCTTCCAAACACTCGGCAGATAGGCGTCAGTATAGACAACACTGGCCAATGCGCGCTGACAAAGCCCGAATTGAATCAGGGGGATATGCGAGAATCGCAAAGCGCGGCCTCAACCACGCACCCCCCCCTAATCCGGGGTCCGCATGGTGACGAATTCTTCCGCTGAGGTTGGGTGGATGCCGATGGTGGCATCGAAATCGGCTTTCTTCGCCCCTGCTTTCACGGCTACCGCCATTCCCTGGATGATCTCGCCGGCCTCCGGGCCGACCATGTGGATGCCCAGCACTTCGTCCGTGGCATCCTGCACGATCATTTTCATGAAGGTTTTTTCATCCCGACCGCTGATCGTGTGCTTCAGGGGCCGGAAGTGGGACCGGTAGATGCGCAGGGCATCGCCATGCTGTTCGCGCGCCTCGGCCTCGCTCAGTCCCACCGTGCCGATGTTGGGCTGGCAGAAAACCGCCGTCGGAATATTGGCGTAGTCCATGGTCACCGGCGTGTCGTTGAACAGGGCATTGGCCAGTGCCATGCCCTCCGCCAGTGCGACCGGGGTCAGTTCGATCCGACCGATCACATCGCCCAGCGCATAGATTGAGGGCACGCTGGTCTGGAAGCCGTCGTCCACCTCGATCGCGCCGTCGGAGCGGGTCCGCACACCCAGCTCCGCCAGATTCAGCCCGTCCGTCTTTGGCTTGCGCCCGGTCGCATACATGACCAGGTCCGTGCGCAGTTCGACACCGTCCCCAAGGACGCAGACCAGTTCGTCGTCATCCTTTCGGATGGCCTCGATGTTGGTCTCAAACCGCAACGCAACGCCCTTCTTTTCACACTCCTCAGCGACGGCGCGCCGGACGTCCTCATCAAACTTGCGCAGAAACATGGGGCCGCGATAGACCAGTTCCGTCTGCGCACCCAACCCGGCAAAAATACCGGCGAATTCCACTGCGATATAACCACCGCCCACCACGACGGCGCGTTCCGGAAACTGCTGGAGGTGAAACGCCTCGTTGGAGGTGATGGCGTGTTCGGACCCGGGAAACTCCGGCACAAACGGCCAGCCACCGACTGCGATGAGGATGTACCGACAGGAATATTCCCGGTCGCCGAGCTGCACGCTGTGGGGTCCGGTCGGGACCGCCTTGCCCTGCAGCACGTCCACGCCGGCGTTCCCCAGCAGCTTGTCATATACACCGTTGAGACGCTTGATTTCCTGGTTCTTGTTCTCGCGCAGGGTCTGCCAGTCCCAGCCGGAGGCTTCGGCCTGCCAGCCGAAACCACGCGCATCCTCAAAATCCTCATGGTAATGCGATGCATACACAAACATTTTCTTGGGCACACAGCCGACATTGACACAGGTGCCGCCCAGATACAGTTCCTCCGCGAGCGCCACCCGGGCGCCCAGTTGCGCAGAAACCCGCGCGGCGCGCACGCCACCGGAGCCGCCGCCAATGACAAAAAGGTCGTAATCGTACGTAGTCATCCAATCCGCTTCCGCTTTTCCTCTGGGTAGGCTTTGGTATCTTAGTTGAGGAAACGACGCAAGCGGGGGAAACATGCGCCCGACTTTGACTCACCTGGCGCTGCACGTGGAGCATCTGGATGCCTGCATCCGGTTTTACCAGGATTACTGCGGCATGCATGTCATTCATGAGCGTGCCGGCAAGGGCGCCCGCATCGTCTGGATGGCGGAACCGGGCCGTGAGCGCGAGTTCATTTTTGTGCTGCTCCCAGGCGGCCCCGGACGGCGCCAGGCAGCACAGGACTACGGGCATCTCGGCTTTGCCCTGGACTCCCGGGCCGCCGTGGATGCCATCGCGGAACGGGCACGCGCGGCCGGCTGCCTGGTCTGGGAGCCGGTGGATGAGCCCTACCCCGTCGGTTACTACTGTGGGCTGGTGGACCCGGATGGCGCGTTTGTGGAGTTCAGCTACGGCCAGCCGCTCGGACCGGGCGCGCCGGCGGACCCGGTGTTGTAAACACCAAAACGAGTCTGCGGGAGCGCCGCATCGCGCGATCATCCTGTGGGATACCAGTGGTCTCGGCACCAGCCAGACACCTATCGCGGCTGGTGCCGCTCCTACCTAAAGTTCACCGGCGGGCTGCCGATATCCGGGTTAGGCATTCCCCGTACATGGAGGTGCGGTATGCGCAGGTTCTTCATCAGTCTCTTCACCCTCACGCTGCTGCTCGCGGGCGGCTGCGCGACCATTGTGCACGGCACCAACCAGCAGGTCAGCATCACCTCGACGCCCACGGGCGCGAGCGTTCGCGTCAATGGTCAGTACTACGGCACCACGCCATTGGTTCTGAACCTCCGGCGCAAGGAAATTCACATCGTGCAGCTGGAAAAGGCCGGATACGAGGATTACGAGATCACCCTGGAGCGGGCCGTCAGCGCCTGGACGCTGGCGAATGCCGCCTTCGGGGATGGGCTGATTTTTGCCGGGCTGGATGGCATGGATGGCGCCTTCTACCGAATCTATCCGGAGGAGGTGGTCGCAACACTCAGCCCCGACGAATCCCGGGCACCCGCGATGCCCCAGGCACCGGTAGACAATCGGGCCGTCGCACAGCAGCTGATGGATCTCAAGGAACTGCTGGATGCC
>JBFKXW010000285.1:0-4155 GCA_041637915.1 Pseudomonadales bacterium
AGGGCATGTAGATGGTGGAGACATCGATGTTCCACGAGGCCACCTCGGCAGAGAGACAACGTGAGAACGCATCGAGCGCCGCCTTGCTCGCCACATACGCGGAAAAACGCGGCGCATTGCTCAGGCAGCCGATACTGGAAATATTGATAATGTGACCGTCCTTGTTTTTGGACATGGCCGGCAGCAGCCGCATGATCAGACGGATCGCACCGTAGTAGTTCAACTGCATGGTACGCTCGAAGTCGTGGAAGCGATCGAAAGATTCCCAGACTGCCCGCCGGATCGAACGCCCCGCGTTATTGACGAGGATATCCACGTGCCCAAGATCCTCAAGCACCTGTGCGGCAAGCCGGTCGATGGCTTCCAGGTCATTCAGGTCGCATGAGTAATAGTAGGCATCCCCCCCATGCTCACGGATGATGCTGGTCATGTCCTCCAGTTTGTCGCGGCTCCGCGCGACCAGCACCACGGTTGCACCGTTGGCGGCAAACTTCTTCGCCGTATCCAGGCCGATTCCGCTGGAAGCCCCGGTAATCATCGCCACCTTGCCGGCGAGCTTGCGCCTCGCGTCGGGGCGCGGCTGCGGGAAGTCCATACAGTCTTCCCAGTAGCGCCACAGCTTGTCGGCGTAGTCCTGCAGGCGCGGGCAGCGAATGCCGGAATCCTTCAGCGCCGCCCGTGTATTGCGGTCATCGAATACGGCCTGATTGTTTAGAAAACCCAGCGCTGACACCGGCAGACCGATGGCACGGGACATCTGCCGCATGGCCTTGTCCATCGGCAGTGCTCGCGACGTGCTTTTCAGGCCACGCTCCACGAGAGTGGGCAGCTTCGGCAGCGGAAACTGCCGGGCAAACCCCGGACCATGGGCGGCATCGAAGAGGATCTCCATGACCCGCCCCATGGAATCGACCGGTTTCTGTACCAGATGGAAGGCCTTGCCGTCCTGCCCCTTTTGGTGCGCGATTTCCACCATCGCATCGGCAACGTAGTCCACCGGCACGATCGGCATCTTGCCGCCTTCGATACCGATCAGCGGCAGCCATTTGGGTACGCGGTTGCGGATGCCCTTGACGATCGGGAACATGTAATAGGGCCCGTCGACCTTGTCCATCTCGCCGGTTTCCGAGGAGCCCACCACCATACCGGGCCGGTAGACACGCCAGGGGCGCGCGCACTCCTCCCGCACGATGCGTTCCGACTCAAACTTGGACCGGTTGTAGGGGTGGCTGAGGTCCTGCCCCTCGTCGAACATTTTTTCGGTGAAGTTTCCTTCCCACTTCATGCCGGCCACGGCAATGGAACTGACGTGCTGGAGGGCAGCGGGCGCCCCCAGCTCGTTCACGAACTGCACCACGTTGCGGGTGCCCTCGTTGTTCACCACGTCGCCGGTCTGATCGTCCATGTTCATGTCGTAGACGGCAGCCAGATGGAAGACGTGCTGGATTTCTCCCTTGAGCTTGCGCTGCGTGGCGGCATCCACCAGGCCCGGCTGGGTGATGTCGCCCCATACCGGTACCAGTTCTCCGGGCGCCTCGGCGCACTGCTCTTTCAGCGCATCGAACTTCTCGGCGGAGGACTTGCGCACCAGCACATACACCCTTGCGCTACGACGATGCAGCAGCCTCTCCACGACAAATCGCCCGATAAATCCGGTTCCGCCTGTAACGAAGTAATTCATGCTGTCCTCCTTGGTATTCAGATGCCGTAAAGTCGCAACCGCGACAACACGTCAATGGCGCCAAAGTATACACAGCGCGCAAACAAAGACAGATGTGAGGATTGTGTCCGGGCACGCCAAGATCATGGCAGAAACCGTCAGCACAGACTGTAAATCTGAAACGCAATATTTTCAGTCCGAGCGGGACCTTGTCAGGGTTGAAGGCCGAAGGATTCCACCCAGTTCCGATACTGAGCATGATCTTCCTGCACGCAGCGCGCATGCGCGTCCGGGTCGGACCGGGCGGTGACGCCCTCCTTCATCTGGCGGGGAAATTCGGCGGCAGCCAGCACGTCGCGATAGTCCCGGTCCGCCAGCCGGAGCTGTTGTTCCAGTCGATCCAGAGACGAACCGGCCAGTTTCAGCAGCCCGGCCCGAACCCGCAATGCTTCGCGGTGGTGTACCTGATCGCCATACTCTTCCAGCAGGATTTCTGCCAGTTCCCGGTCACCAGGATCAGGAAAATAGCGCTCCAGCGCCGCGGCGATGAGTGCTTCGAAATCCGTCGCCATCCTGAAGTCCCGTTGCGTGCTGTCCCGTTCACCAACAGCGCGCGACCGGGCAACTGCTTTCCCGCCCTTCCCCGACACACCGCACTGTACTAGATTGTACAGAATTTCATCGCCCTGGATGCCGCCCACCGATGCTCCGCACTCTCACTGTCGCCTCCCTGCTGATACTTTTTCTCCCGCTCTCTGCCCGGAGCGACCATGGCGTGCCCGCCGCAGATCCGGTCACGCTCGATGAAGCCTGTGCTGCGGAAGCACCCGCCGGCGGTGAGGCCTTTTGCGACGCGGTACAGGCAGCAACCGGCCAGGCCCGTGCGCAGTGCGAATCTCAGGATGCAGACAGCGGCTTTTGTGCCCTGTTTGGTGGCAATGCGTATAGCGTGGTGCAGGCTTGCTATTATCACGGCACAACGCAGTTCGGCGAGGAAGCACGGCGAATCTGCAAGTCCGCGGATGTCGTCGTCTCTGCAACGGCAGCCTACTGCCGTCAGATACCCGGAACCCCGCCGACGTTCTGCGCGCTGTTCAGCAGTGACCTGATTGATGAAGCGGAATTGCGTCGCTACGAGGACAGCTGGGTACATCGCGCGCACATCCTGCAGCGGGAACATTCCGCCACACAACCGATGCGCCACACAATGTATGTGGCGACGCACAACAGCTATAACGCCACGACCGAGAACACACCCCCCACCCTCTCCGGTTCCGATGCCAATCAGCGTTACGGTCTGACCGACCAGCTCCGCATGGACATCCGCGGGCTGGAACTGGATGTCCACTGGATGCCTGCGCCGACCGATGGAAAGTTCCGCGCTACGGTCTGTCATGGCAATGTCCAGCACGCCGGTTGCAGCTACGAACGTTCCCTGCGCAGCGTGCTGACAGAACTGGCAACCTGGCTGGAGGCAAACCCCGCGGAGGTCATCGTCATTGACCTGGAAAATCACCTCAACGAACCGCTGGATGCCAGCACCAGCGCGACCCGTCACGCAGAGGCCTCTGCAGATGTGTGGGAAACCATCGGCGCCCGTCTGTTCACGCCCGCCATGCCGTATGGGCGCAGCGGCGCTGTGGCACCCGCCTGTGGCGAGGGGCAGCCGCTGGAGGTTTCGATTGCCGAGGTCCGGGCTGCCGGCCGACAGGTGATCCTCTACAGCGGTGGCGAGTGCAACTATGAACATCAGGGTCAGCCGCTCGCGTTCAGTCGCGATGGCACCCACCTGCAGGACGGCGCGGGCTCCTACTTCGGACTGGCGGCTCCGGACTCTTGCCGGTTTTCCCCGGAGGAAATCGACACCCGTTGGGTGCGCCTCTATGAGGATGGCACCTTCGTCGGGACACAGGCCGGAGCCGCCCGCCAGGCCGGCATCAACGAGGTGCGCGAAATGGCGCGCTGCAACATCAACATGCCGTCACTGGACCATGTGTTGCCGTTTGACGGGCGTCTGGAGGCATTTCTGTGGAGCTGGGATCAGGATCAGCCAGCGGCGATCGCCACCCCCGGGCGCAGCCCAATGCGGGTTGTTCAGAATGCGCGTGGCCGCTGGGAAACCAGTGCCACCGGTGCAGGCCGCACGGGCACCCGCTATCTGGCCTGCCTGAACCCTGCCGAACCACTGGTGGCTGCCAATGGTTCGTTCAACCCTCGCCGCTGGCGGGCGATGGCGGAGCAGTGCACCGCGCCGTACCAGCATGCAACGCCGCTGAATGGTTTGGAGAACACCCTGCTGCAGCGCGCAAAGGAAGCCCTCGGGGGCGTGCAGCGCGTGCTCCTGCGCCTGACCGTACCAGCCGGCGACTGAGGGGCCCGGATCAGGTCAAAACATGCTGCTGTGCGGCGCGATAGGCTTCTTCAGAGAATTCCGGGTACGCCTCGTCCGCGTTGATCATGGCGAGTTCCAGGTCATTCAGGCAGAGGATCAACGC
>JBFKXW010000286.1:0-4155 GCA_041637915.1 Pseudomonadales bacterium
AATGAAATCAGCCAGGTGCGCGGTTCGGGCTGCGGCCTCGATCTGTTCCTGCGACGCATGTGGGCGGCCGTAAGCAATGTTGTAGCCGATGGTATCGTTGAACAGTACCGTATCCTGCGGCACCACGCCGATATTCGCGCGCAGGCTGGCCTGAGTGAGTTCGCGAACATCCTGGCCGTCCACGCGGACGCAACCACCCTGTGCGTCGTAATAGCGGAAAAGCAGGCGTGCCAGGGTCGATTTGCCGGCACCACTGGCGCCGACCACCGCCACCTTGTGACCGGCGGGCACCTCAAAGCTGATGCCTTTCAGAATCGGCCGGTCTTCCCGGTAGGCAAAGTGGACCGCATCGAAACACACCGGCATCGGGCCGGATCCGAGCGTGCGTGCATCGGCGGCATCGCTGATCTGTGCGTGGCGGTCGAGCAGACCGAACATCCGGCTCATGTCGGCCAGTGCCTGTTTGATTTCGCGATAGACAAAACCGAGAAAGTTCAGCGGCACGAACAACTGGATCATGTAGGCATTGACCATCACCAGGTCGCCGAGCGTCATTGCGTCATCGACGACGCGCTGTGCAGCCAGCACCATCATGGCTGTTACAGCGACGGCAATGATCAGGGCCTGGCCGCTGTTGAGGCCGGCCAGTGACACCCGATTCCGCATCATGGCCTCCTGCCAGGAGGCCAGATTGCGGTCGTACTCGCGTGATTCGAACTCCTCGTTGCCGAAGTATTTGACGGTTTCGTAGTTCAGCAATGAATCGATGGCGCGCGTGTTGGCCCGCGAATCGAGCTTGTTCATGCGCCGCACGTGCTCGGTCCGCCATTCCGTCACGACCACTGAAAAACCGATGTAGATCGCCACTGCGGCAACAATGATGAGCGCAAATTCGCCGCCGAAGGCAAAGAACAGGATCGATGCAACCAGTCCGATCTCGAGCAGTGTGGGAATGATATTGAACAGCATGAAACGCAGCAGGAAGCGGATGCCGCCGACGCCGCGCTCGATGTCGCGTGACAGGCCGCCGGTGCGCCGCGTCAGGTGAAAATCCAGATCCAGCTGATGCAGGTGCCGGAACACTCCGAGTGCCACTTCCCGCATGGTGTTTTCGGTGACGCGCCCAAATACAAGGTCCCGCAGTTCCCCCAGCGCGATCGTCGCAAAGCGCAAGGCGCCGTACCCCAGCAGCAGGCCGAGCGGCAGAACCAGCGCAGCCCCCCCTTGCGGGTCGAGGCTGTCGACGATCAGCTTCAGGCCATAGGGCAGGGCGACATTGGCGAGTTTCGCGGCAACCAGCAGCGCCATCGCCACCGCCACCCGTTTGCGGAACTGCCATACATAGGGCAGCAGGCGATGCACGGCAGACCAGTCTGCAGTCTGGCGTTTGCCGTCTGCGCCGGTTTCGTCCGGGTCAGTGACCTCGGCAGGATGTGGGCGCGATCGGCGGGAGGGTGCTGGCATGACGCGATGCTGGCACCCATTGCCGGAGAACGCAATGCGCGGCCGGGTGCGGTGGGCAAGCTTTCCCCCGCTGCCGCGGCGGCCTAGACTTGCCTGCTGCAGTGCAACTGAAAACGGGGTGGGGGTGGCAGTGGAGAGTTACTACAAGAGGGATGGTGATACGTTCCTGTCCAGCGCCTTCACGCGCGGCCCATGGCATCCTGACCTGCAGCACGCCGGCCCGCCCTCCGCGCTGCTGATGCGTGCCTTTGAGGGCCAGGCCGCGGATTTCCAGATCGTGCGCTTCAGCACCGATCTGCTCAAACCGGTGCCGATCGCACCGCTGCAGGTCGAGGTCAACGAAATCATCCCCGGCAAACGCCGGCGCGTGCTGGAGGCACGCCTGTACGTGGCGGAAAGTGGTCAGCAGGTGGCGCGTGCCAGCGCGCTGCTGCTGCGCCGCCGGGATCTGCCGTTGGGGGAATTGCCGGTGCACGACGGGCCGGCCCCGCCACCGCCACAGGATTGTCCACCGGTGAACATGGATTTTTTCCAGGCCAGTCCCAACTATGACGACAGCCTGGAGCAGACGCTTGCCTCTGGCGGCATCGGCAGTGGCCAGACGCAGATGTGGATCCGTCCGCGTATGCCGCTGGTAGCGGGCGAGGAGATGACCGGCCTGCAACGGCTGCTGGTGGTTGCCGACTCCGGCAATGGCGTCAGCATGGTGCTCGACAAGGAACGCTTCAATTTCACCAACCCGGATCTGACCGTCAACATCCGCCGTGTACCCGAAGGCGAGTGGCTGTGCCTGGATGCGGTCACCCACTGTCAGCCGTCAGGGCTCGGCATGGCCGAGAGCCGGATCTGGGACGCACGCGGAGTCGCAGCGAACGGCACCCAGAACCTGCTGTTGGAGCCGGTTGGCTGATCGGCTTCAAAATAACGCGGGGTACCCCGGACAGTCGGCAGTACCAGCCGCCACGTTGAAGGTGCTGCTGGTTCCTTCGACCGTTCGTGCTGATCCCGCACCCGGCTGGTCCCGCGAGGGCACGACGGTACCGTTGTAGCGGATGCGAAAGGTACCACCGGTCAGATTCGCCGGGGTGTGCCAGATGGCCTCGATTTCCGAAACGCGGCGCCAGTTCGATTGCCCAAACATCGGCCACTCGGGATCACTGTGCCAGCGCAGGATCAGCTGCGGGTCCCGTTCAGTCGCCACCGGGTGCCAGATGCCGTTCGCTCGTTCCTGTTCCACGACCAGGTACGCGCTGTTGAGTTTCTCAAGCGTGTCATTGCGTGGGTGTCCACCGGCGAATCGCACGGTCACGGTATCACCCGCCTGATAAGTGCTCGAAGCGTCCTGTAACACATCGCCAAACGCGGCCCCGTCGGGGGGCGCATCGCCCGGCCGGTAGGCCGCACGCATCGGCTGTGCCGGTGATGTGCGCGGCTCGGCGACGCCCGCGGGCGGCGGAGCGCCATCCCGCATACTGATCGCCAGTTTGCGCAGTTCCTGCTGTACGGCAGGCAGCGTCCACGGACCAAAGTGGGTGGAAGCACCCTCGTATTGCTGCGTGGCGTATTCCTCGCGGGTGGTCAGGTATTGCACGAAGTCGTTCGACAGGCTGGCGACTACGGCATACTCGACGCCGGCAGGATGCAGTTCCTGCAGCACGGTTTGACGAAGCCGACGGGCCGAGGTTGTGGTCACTTCCCAGGGCAGGGCAATGACCAACAGATTGCCGAGCCGCACCAACTGAAACGGCAGATCGCTGTTGCTGATGAAATCGGTGGTGCCGACAGGGAACAGCACCGGCTTTTCCGCCTGGCAGCTGTAGTCGGCATCCGGCAGTCCCGGCGCGCGGCTGATCCCGCAGGCCAGCATGCCGCCGGTGGCTGCCTGTACAACCGCGTAGCCGCGATCATTGGCGTAGGCTGCCATCGTGTCGAGTGTGGTCTGGATGTCCCGCTGCAAAGCATCCAGCGGTTGCGGATCACCACAGCGAATGCCCTCCTGCGACGGCCCGCGATTGTCCTCAGCACCCGCTGCCATGCTGTAGCCGAGTGCTGCGCTGCAGGTGCGTTTCACCGGTTCATCGAGCTCATCCGGATGCTGCAGACTGCCCAGAATCACCGGATCCTCCACGGTGATGCGGTCCATGGGTACGTGAAACAGGCGGCTGTCCACCGGTCCGCGCAATGGCATGCCGGCTTCTCCGAACAAATCCAGCGCACGGGCCAGCTGCTTCACGCCATGAGCCGCGTTGCTTTGCAGCGTGTTGTCGCCACAACCGATGCGAATGTCGGGAAACGGGTTTTCGCGATAACAAAGGTTCGGCGAACTGTCGCCCTCATCGGATTGGGCAAACGCAGCCACAAACTGATCCGCGCCACTGTCATCGGTGTAATCGGTTTGATAGATCCGCTCCAGCGTGACGGCGGCCAGCCCCTTGTTGTCGCTGCTGATGAGCGGTTCATGGGTGCCCACGGACGTGGTGTGCACGCCGAACCAGTTGAGCAGGCCCACGGGGGTTCCGTTGGTGCGTTCGAACACCAGCTGCACCATGCGCTTGTTGACGCGCACTTCCGCGCCGTCGCGGTTCATCCATGCGGCGCGCTCCTCCGGCGGATTGTTCTCATAGGCCGGTTCGGACCGGTTGGTGTTCGCGTTCAGAAGCTCACCCAGTGCGAGTCGGATCGTGCCCGGCC
>JBFKXW010000287.1:0-4143 GCA_041637915.1 Pseudomonadales bacterium
CGTTGGCATCACGAAACAGGCTGGTGTAGTACCCCATGGCCGCTTCCAGTCGGCCCGGCTTGCGCAAGCCCTCTTTCACCCGGGCAATGTGTGCGGATGGATCCGACCAGTTCGGCGCCCAGTAGCTGTACAGATAATCAACGTAGGCAAAGTCATTCCGTCGCGCATACCAGCGGCCGTAGGCACCGGTCTGAAACAGGATAAAATGTGGTGCCTTGAGAAACAGCTTGGGAGATGGCCGGATGACACGGGGATGTGGAATGGCTTCCGTCACCAGCCGGTTCACGCGGGCCGGTGCCAGGTTGGCCATGCAATAGGCCACCGAGGCCCCCCAGTCATGCCCGACCACGTGCGCACTCCCGGCGTCCAGCGCATCCATCAGTCCCAGGGCATCTTCCGCCAGGGTACGGACCGCATAGTCTGCATCGTTCGGGATGCCACTGGGGTCATAGCCGCGCTGAAACAGGGCAACCGCGCGAAATCCTGCCTGGGCAAGCTGCTGCATCACCGACTGCCAGGTCCAGGCAGTATCCGGAAACCCATGCAACAGCAGAACCAGCGGTCCGGACCCCGCCTCCAGATAGGCCAGTTCCAGCCCATGCACCCGCTTGCGCTGAATCTCCATGGAACCACCCCGGCCTGACTTTCCCCCCGCCAGTAAAGCAGCCACCCGACCGGGCCGCTACGCCTGTGCAGCGCGTGCTGGGCCTCATCTACAATCGCAGGTAAGCTCTCGCCATGGCAGCAGTTGGGCCATTGAGAGGCGCAAGCGACAAGGATGATGGAATCAACACCTGCAGACGAGTCACCCATCCTGCGCAAGCGGGATGTCATTCCGCCACTGTGTGGCTCGGTACTGTTGCTGGTACTGGACGGATACCTGCTCCTACCCGGTCTCGGTCTGTTGCTCTCCTCGCTGATGATCCTGGCCAGCCTGTTCGCCCTGTTCGGAAAGATGGCCAGGGGGCGCGGCGGCAAGATGAAGGCCGGATTCAAGGTGATCGTCTATTCCTTCTGCCTGATTGGCATCTACATGCTGCACGCAGTGCATCGGGCAGACGCCAAGCTCAATGCCATCCCGATCATCCAGGCCGCAGACCGTTACCGCCTGGAGGCCGGCCATTATCCGGACAATGTGGAGAAACTTGTCCCCGATTACCTGCCTGAAGTGCCCCGGGCGGCGTGGCGCCTGAATGCGGGTCGCTATCACTTCGATATCGATCGCGACAGCGGGGAGGCGGAGCTTTGGTGGCCGGCACACCTGCGGGTCGCACTCACCTACAACTTCCGCAATGGCACCTGGCGGGAAGTCGTCTGGGACTGAATTATGCCAAACCACTTGATTCCGCCCTGCGGTCGCGGATACTAGGAATTCTGTTCAGATTTCAACAGGAAGCTAGCAATTGGGCGAACTGCAGGAGGTCCGCTGCCCGGTCGGGGATCTGGTCCGAGGCATGCACGTTTCCCGTCTGGATCGCCCGTGGATCGAGACCCCGTTCATGCTTGCCGGTTTCACGATCACTTCCGATGAGGAGATCGAACTCCTCAAGAAGTATTGCAAACACGTCTACCTGGACGTGGAGATTGGCATTGCGCCGGAAAAGAAGCGCTGGGGACCCGCATCGGATGAACTACCCCTCATCACGGTCGAGGAAGAACGATCGCCGCCGTCCTTCAATCCGGGGACCGGCGGTCAATCGCGGACAGCCAGCCGCTTCGAACAGTACCGGCAGGCCACCTATGCCACCACGACAACGTTCTCGGAGGAGCTGGCCACTGCGCGGATCGTACACAAGCAGCTGCATGATCAGACCGAGCGCCTCCTGAGCGACCTGCAGGCCGGTCACAAACTCGACTTCGACGCGCTACGTGACAACGTTTATGACACGGTGGAAAGCATCATCCGCAATCCCTCGGCGCTGATGCTGCTGGTACAACTGGAAAAATCCGATCGCTACACCTACAGCCACGCACTCGGCACCTCCGTCTGGTGCGCAGAATTTGGCCGACACCTGGGACTGGATAAGGCTGAAATCCGCGAACTCGCCCTGGGTGGTCTGCTGCTGGACGTTGGCAAGACCCGTCTGCCACAGGACGTATTCAGCAAGACCGACTTCGACGAAAAGGATCGTCACCTGATTCAGACCCATGTGGCATGCAGCCTGGAAATTCTTGCCGAGACCAGTGACATCGAGCCCTCGATCCTGACCATGGTGGCGACACACCATGAACGCTTCAACGGCACCGGCTACCCCAAGCAACTGGAGGGTGACCAGATACCGATCACGGGCCAGATCGCCGGGCTGGTAGACAGTTACGATGCCATGACCACCAAGCGCCCCTATACCGAACGGGTCTATTCACCCCACGAGGCGGTCTCGCAGATTTACACCTGGCGGGATCACCTGTTCGATGCCGAGCTGGTGGAGCAGTTCATCCAGACGATCGGCATCTATCCAGCCGGCTCCCTGGTGGAACTGGATAATGGCGAGGTCGGCGTGGTCGTTTCCATCAACAATCAACGCAAGCTGTCGCCGGCGGTGTTGCTGGTGCTGAACCACGAAAAGAAACCCTGCCCCGCGCCCGCCTATCTGGATCTTTCCAAGACCCGCGAACCGCGCCGCGTACTGAAGGGTCTGCCACCCGGCAGTTACGGTGTGAAATTCGAGGAGATCAACCTTGAAGGCACGAGAATGTTCTGACGATGGCGCGCTATCGCCATGACATCACCCGCGGCGCAACCGGCCCGCCCCGCATCACCCGCGATGCGTCGGGAACGGATCTGGCCTTCCCTGCTCATCGCCGCCCTGCTGTTGTTTCTGGATGGCTGGTATTACCTGCCGGGTCCCGGCGCGTTCCTGTGTCTGCTCCTTGCGATCGCAGGACTCGTGATCGCCATCACCCGCGCCATACGTGCCCGCCGGCCCGCGCGACCGGCGCTGCTGAAGTGCATCATCTACGGGGGCACTTTGTTGCTGATCGCCAACCTGCTCAGCTGGCAGGAACAGCAGGCACGGGAGCAGGCAGCCCTGGTGATCACAGCGATCCAGGAATACCACACGGACACCGGCCTGTGGCCGCGCTCGCTGCAGGAGTTGCAGCCCGGGCATCTGCCTGAGGTGCCTCCGGTGAATATGCGTTACCAGAACCGATTCCGGTACGAGACCAATGGCACAGACGCTGCGCTGGCCTGGTACGTCGCCCTGCCCGGCGTTTATTGGCAACACAACTTTGTGTCGGGCGAGACGGTATTGCATGATTGAATCTTACAGGTACACCGGCCAGCCCCCTTGAACAACGAGTCAAAGCCACAGACCTCTGCAATCGCCGCTCTCGGGTTGCGCATCCCCTTGCTGGTTGCCACAGCCGCTGCACTGTTGGATCTGTTCCTTTGGGTGCCCGGACCGGGCCTGCTGGTCGCGACCGCGTTGGCAGTCTCCGGCTTCCTCCTCGCCCTGTATTTCCGGTATGCCGAAGACGCCCGCGCCAGCGTGACGTTTTCCGGCGCCTGCATCTACGGAATCGCGGCGTTGCTGATCTTCGGCGGTGTGCGCTACCAGGTGCAGCAGGAAAGAATGAGCGCTGCCGTGCTGATCGTAGCGGTGGAGAGTTATCACCAGCGCAAGGGAGAATGGCCTCCGCATCTGGACGCGCTGGTACCGCGCTACATGAAGCAGATTCCAGTTGTCTCCCTGCGCCCGGGCCACGTGTTCGAACTGAAGCAGGAACCGCCGCGAATCATACTGCACTGGCTGGGGACCCTCCCGGGCAGTGCGTATGAATACAACTTCGTGCTCGGTCACACGTTGGAACAGCGACCGCTTTCCGGCGGCCTCATGGACTTTTTCAGGCCGCACTTCCTGGCAAGAAACAGCAAAACGAATCACGACGGGTGAAGCGCCGTGGCTTTGAACATCCCGATACTAAGCCGCCTTATCCGCAGACAATACTTCAGCATCTGAGGCACGTTTCGGCAACGGCTGCGTATTCTCCTCAGCCCCAGCTTCCTGAACAGCTGGCGCATCTTCAGTGGATGGTTCACCCATCGAGACCCGCGCTGCCTGCTTGTCGTACAGAAAACTCAGCACCTCATGCCGATAGTGGTTGTAAGCAGGATCATCTGCAAGTTCGATCCGGTCCCGC
>JBFKXW010000288.1:0-4137 GCA_041637915.1 Pseudomonadales bacterium
ACGAGGCGCGCGCCCTGCCGCGCCTGCGTCACAGTCTGCTGGTCGATGTGACACAATCGCGGTGTTCCCGGCGGGGTGTGACCGAAGATCTGTCCCTGCAGTGGACCTAGGCCCGGCTGCGCGAACCGCTCCCGGAAGACGATACCTCGATTCAGAAGGCAATCCATCTTCCGGCCGAGTCACTGGACGGCTTTGAAACCCGCGAGCCCCTGGTGGTGCAGGCGCGCGCTTTGCGCAGGGTGTCAGAGGGCAAATCCTGCCGGTACGCTCTGGAGTTTCTCGAAGTGGATGACGAACAACGCGCGCGCCTGCGCCAGTGCTTCGCGCTTTTCCAAAGCAACGAGACGTTCCCGCATGAAACCGATTTCATGTGATCTGCTGACCGGCGCTGTCCATGCGGGCTCGATCCGGTCTGCCGGACGAGGTGGGGTACACTGTGCCAGTCGCGGCCTGTTGGCCTGATCCCGGAGGAGCAGCATGGAACGTCAGTATTCCGTCAAACCCGTTGCCATCGGCCGCATCAGCCGGCGTCGTGTCTGGCTGATGCGGCACATCCTGCGGCCACTGTCCTGGATCCTGTTGCGCTTTCTCAGCCGATCCGCCGGCATCAACCTGCAGATTCGACTGTCCGGACCGGTGCGCCGGGAGGCTGCCGGTCAATCCATTCGCTATCAGGTTCTGCAGGGTGCACAGGGTTTCGTCATCGGGCGGCCAGACCCGCAATCAGGCGTACTCCTTTACCTGCACGGCGGTGGTTTCCTGTTGCCCGCCCTCCCCTCGGTGCACCTCGGTTTCGTGGCCCGCCTGGCACGCGAGCTTGGTGTTGGCGCCTTTGTCCCGGATTACCGGCTGGCACCACTGAACCAGTATCCGGCTGCGCTTGATGACTGCGAGACCGCTTACCGCGCCCTGCTGGATCGCGGCTTTGCCCCGGGCAAGATCATGCTGGCCGGCGAATCCGCCGGTGGCAATCTGGTGTTGGGGCTGCTGCAGCGCATCCGACGACATGGCCTGCCGATGCCCTCCAGTGCGGTGTCCATCTCCCCGGTGACTGAAATGGCCCGCGCCCATGCACCGCCCTCGCGGACCGAAAAAGCAAGGCAGGACCCTATGCTCTCCGTCTGGCTGCTGCAGCGGATGCTGCAGGATTATGCAGGCGGCCTCGACGGCAGCGACCCGGAACTCTCGCCGATCCGTGCAGATTTCACCGGTTTCCCACCGCTGTATCTGCTGGCCAGCGAGCCCGAGATTCTGTTGGACGATACATTGATCGTGGCCGACCGGGCACGGGAAGACGGTGTGCACGTGAAGTGCGATATCTGGCCGGTCCTGCCCCATGCATTCCCGCTGCTGGAGGGCGCATTCCCGGAAGCCCGCGAGGCGCGTTCGGACATTGCTGAATTCCTGCGCATGCACCGTGAGAAAGGCGAACCGGCCAGCGCCATGCAGCCTGATGCGGCCACCGCCGAGCCGGCCTGACCGTCACCGTGCGTCCGGCAAGCCAACTGACCCGCTGCGTACTGCTGTTGCTGGTGGGGAGCCTCCTCACGGGCTGCATCAGCAGCAAGGCCATCCGGGCATCCGGCGGAACGGCAGTCCGCGACAAGCCGCGTGTGCTGCTCATGCCGCCCGATGTCGTGGTCGTCGAGATTACCACCGCCGGGGTACCGATCCCGCGCGCAGACTGGACCGAAACGGCAGAAAAGGTGCTGGTGGACGTCGCGGCGCAATCCGTTGCCGCCCGCCGCGGGGAACTGGTTCCATATCAGCCGCCGGAGAATCATGATGACATGCCGGTCGACCGTCGCCATTTGCCGGCCATCCGCTTACACCAGGTCGTGCTGAACTCCATCCTGCTTTACAACTATCAGGGGTCCTCTGGTGGTGGTCGGCGCGGCCCCACGCTGGTGACCAAGGACCGGGACACGCTGGACTGGACCCTCGGCAATACCGTGACGCCACTTCGTGCCGCCTATGACGCCGACTACATGCTGTTCCTGGTGTACCGGCAGGCCTCCTCCAATGCCGGTCGCGCGGCGGTCACAGCCGCCGCCTTCGCGCTGTTTGGCGCCATCTCGCCGACCAGCCAGACCATCGGTCTCGCCTCGCTGGTGGATCTGCATACCGGCGACGTGGTCTGGACCAACGTTTTGAAAGGTGCGCAGATCGAAGTCGGCGAACCGGAGGGTCTGCGTAAGAAGATGCGTGAACTGATGCAGGACTGGCCGCTGTGAATCCTTCCCGGAAACTCATCCTGCTCAGCCTTGTGCTCCTGGCTGGCTGCGCCTACGAAGCGCCGCGCCTGCAACCCAACCGTGCCGCACCGCAGCATATCGCGGAAAAGGGACTCTGGTCGGTGTCTGACAAGTTCGAGTACGCCGTGGCGATTTCAGGCCGCCGGGTGGATGACAGTGCCCTGCGTGATTACCTGCAACAGACCAGCTGTCGTGTTGCCGGGCCCTTTTGTGATGCGATCCGCACCTATCCCATCACGGCGCCGGACTTCAACGCCTCCATGTCTCCGAATGGGTTCATGCAGGTGTGGACCGGTCTGCTGCTACGGGCAGAGAATGAAGCGCAGATGGCGTCGGTCATCGGACACGAGGTCATGCACTATGTCGAACGCCACTCACTGGAGCGCCTGGAGACCACACGCCGCACGGCGAACCTCGCCATGGCCGCACAGTTTGGCCTGCTGCTTGGCGGCATCTATGGCGTCCAGTCCGGCCCGGTCTCGATCAATCTCGGGGACGTCACCAGCCTCGTCGCTGGCGGATATCTGGCGTCCTATTCCCGGGAGCATGAAGAGCAGTCCGACCGGGAGGGCCTCGAACTCATCCGCAAGGCGGGTTACGCAACTGCCGAGGCTTCCAAGGTCTGGCAGAACCTCATTGCGGAGCAGGAGGAGTGCGACCTGCCGCGGCCGGCCGCGCTGCTGGCTTCCCATCCAGCCTCCAAAAACCGCATGAAATACCTCGAGCAAATGGCTGCCGGCATGTCGGGCGGCGAGACGGGCGAAGAGCGTTTCCTGGCGGTCGTGCTGCCCCATCGTGCTACCTGGATTCGTGCTGAACTGGCACAGCGCAGTTATTGCCGCATCAAGGTCGTGCTGGAACGTCTTTTGAAACAGGGCGCGAATCCCGGTGAGTTGTATTACTTTCTCGGCGAGGTGCACCGCCTGCGCGGCGACGAAGAGGAAAACGATCTGTCTCAGGCCATCGACTATTACCGGAAGGCAATCCCTGCCCATGGCGCTCCGGTTGAGGTGCACCGCGAACTGGGCCTGGCACTGCGTCGGGCCGGGCGCACCGCAGAGGCACGGACTGCCTGGCAGGAATACCTGCGCCTGTCGCCACAGGCGGAAGATGCGGCGTGGGTTCGTCATTATCTGGAGAAACTGTGATGGGCGCGGTGCAGCGGATTTCCCTGTCGCTGTGTGTCGGACTGATGCTGGCGGGGTGTGCCAGTTCGCGCACCATTTCCCCGGGGGAAGCCCGCAAGATTTTCGGGGACTACGAGGTGCAGTCCCAGGCAAAGTGGGCGCGCGTGGGCTTCCGGAATGTGGAAGTCTGGACGGTGGACGGACCCCAGCTACAACAGTTGCGCTTCTACAGTGAAATGGAGGACGGCGATTCGTTGTTCGAAATTCCCGTGCAAACGGTCCTGATTCCCCCTTCCGTCATCGAAAAGCAACCGAAATATCACCAGAAAATGCTGCCCCATGACATCATGGAGATGGTCACGGCGACCTTCATGCAGTGGGGCGCGGTGGACGCAGTGGCTCGCCGGCCGCAAATCGCCTCCTTTGGAAAGCGGGACGGCTTTCGCTTTGAGGTGGCTTTCTACACGGGAGGCGGCGTGCAGTATCGCGCCCTGGTGCTGGGCCATATCAATCCAGAGAATAAACTGTTTCTGATTCTCTATATGGGCGCAGAAGATGTGTACTACCCGAAGTTTCTCGCTGAGGTGGAAAACATCCTGAAATCGGTCCGCTGGCTGTAACCCCTTTTCGCAACACTCCAAAGTTCATGAGGAACCCCCATGGAACCGAATCCGGAAATTGAAGCCGCCGTTTTCCGCCGACTGCTGGCACATCTGGACAGTCGCAAGGATGTACAAAACATCGAACTGATGAAT
>JBFKXW010000289.1:0-4119 GCA_041637915.1 Pseudomonadales bacterium
GCAATGGCGGATGGCGTTACGCGTGTGCGCGGCGATCGTAATGGGTGTTGCCGTGGCCGGTATGCATTACACCGGCATGGCAGCGGCCAAGCTGTTCGTGACCAAGCCACTCACGGAACTGATGCCGCCCCTTGGCACCAACGGGCCACTGGCGATCGCTGTGGTCGTTGTGACACTTTGCCTGCTGATCATCTCAATGCTCAGCGTGGCGTTCGGCCGCCGGTTGGAAAGCGAAGCCGTTCGTTTGCAGAACACGGTATTCCGATACGATCAGATTCTTGAGAGTGTGCCGGACGGTATTCTGCTGATTGATGACACGCTTCAGATTGTCGATGTGAATCGTGCTGCGGCTCATCTGTTCCAGATGGACGAACAAAAGAGCCTGCCCAATCTGGCAGAGCTGCTTCCAGAAATCGGCAGCCTGCTGCCGGAGAGCAGTAATGGCCGTCGCGAGCTGTTTTTTGAGGCAGAGGCGAGCAGTTCCCGCGGACGCAGGTTCCCGATCGAGTTGAGTATCTCGCAGTTGCGGGACGGCGAGCAGCGCATGGTCGTGGTGGTCTGCCGGGATATCTCTGCACGGAAGCGTTCGGAGGCCCATATCCAGCAGCTCCTGCATGAAAACCAGCGCCTTGCGCAGACGGACTCCCTGACCGGGCTGCCCAATCGGCGCCAGATTTCCGAGTCGCTCAGTAGCGAGATCAGTCGTTGCAAACGCTACGGGCACGAGTTGTCGCTGTTGCTGCTGGACATTGATTACTTCAAACGCATCAACGACACGCACGGGCATGCGGCCGGCGATCAGGCCCTGCGGGTGATGGCGAAGATCCTGCGCGGGATTGCGCGGGACTCAGATCTGACCTGCCGCTACGGCGGAGAGGAGTTTGTCCTGGTATTGCCCGAAACCGGCATCCGGCAGGCTGCCACGGTTGCGGAACGCCTGCGTGAGCGCGTGGAAGGCTCGGAAGTGCATCTGCAGGATGGGCAGGGCGTATTGCGGATGACCTGCAGCGTCGGGGTGGCGCCGTGGTCCGGAAACATGCATTACGATGAACTGCTGGATACGGCAGATGCCGCGCTGTACAAGGCCAAGGACAGTGGCCGCAACCGCTGTGTGGTGGCAGAGCACGTGGCTGATCCCAAACAGCGGTCTGCCGAGAAGCCGTCGGAAGACGAGAAAAATAAGAAAGACAGGAAAGGCGATCAGACCACCAACGTCATTCCGATCGACCGTCCGTCCTCCTGAGCCCACTCGGTTCCTGCAGGGCAGGCCATCGTGTCCGGCGGAAAAATGATCAATCCGGAATGGTTTCCCCGCGGGCTTCCCGCAAACGCCGCAGCGGGCCGGACAGCCGGGACCAGTGACGCGGCTCGCAATCTCCGTAGAATGCGATCATCGCCTGCAGGTCCGCTTCCAGGTCATCTCCGGGGATGAAAGGTTCGCCCAGGTAGAACGTCCGGTCGCCGTAACTGAATTTGACCGGCAGGATCGGCACCTCCGCAGCGCGTGCAATATGCCAGAAACCACTTTTCCAGTCGTCCGCGCCCTTGCGGGTCCCTTCCGGGGCCATGCAGATCCAGAGCTTGTCGGCCTCCTTGAGTGTAAGCGCGGTCGCCTCCACGACATTGTTGGCCTTGCTGCGGTCGATCGCAACGAGACCGATCCAGCGCAACAGGCCGCCGTAAGGAAACTTGAAAAGGGCGTCCTTGGCCATGATGTTCAGACGCAGCCCCATGGCGAACATGGTGCCCAACATGATGAGCCCCTCGAAGTTTGAGGTATGCGGCACCCCGATTACGACTGCATGTTTCACATTCGGCAGGTTGCCGTGAATCCGGAAACGGATCAGGCGAAGGATGACGCGGCCCAGCCAGCGAAAAAACCAGTTGCCGCGGCGGGGAACGTTGGGGCCGGCTTCAGGGATATACATGACTGAGGGTGCTCTGGTTTTCGCGATGTTTACCGACCGGCTAGCCGGGGTGCTTCCTCGCGGCTCGTGCCGCGCCTGCAGGTTGGCAGTGGATGCCAGCGGCCTTCGTGCCGCTTGTGTCACGCCGGAATCGGGCGAAGATCATCGCCCTTCAACCCACTTATACCCGTAAACATTCAGCGGGCGCCACCCCCGCGGTCCATCTGCAGGCCGCGGGAGTGACACACCGTGACCCGGATTACTCCCAGATCACATCCTTCTTCGATCCGTACCAGCTGTCGATTTGCGGATTGTAGGTGTCTTCGATGACATTGCGCTTGATCTTCATGGTCGGTGTCAGGAAGCCACTTTCGATGGTCCATGGATCATTGACGATGACCAGGCACTGCAGGTGCTCGTGCGGATCCAGCGTGGAGTTGACCTGAGCCTTCAGGATGGCGAGTTCGGACTCGATGCCTTCCCTGTCGGCTTCGCCGGATTGCAGCTCCTTGCGCGCTTCCTCGGACAGGACAATCAGTGAATAGGGCTGCGCCTGATCGGCACCGGATACGCAGCAGACTTCGATCATCGGGTGGGCCGCCAGCTTGTTCTCGATGGGGGCAGGTGCGACGTACTTGCCCTTGCTGGTCTTGAAGATTTCCTTCACGCGGCCGGTGATTTTCAGTCGGCCCTGTTCATCAATCTCACCCTTGTCACCGGTTTTCAGGAAGCCGTCCGGGAGCAGATCCTCGGCGGTTTTTTCCGGGTTCTTGAAGTAGCCCATCATGTTGCCGGGGCTCCTCACCAGGATCTCACCGGTGTTCGGGTCCAGCTTGCATTCGACGCCGGGCGCCGGATGACCGACATACCCAATCCGCGTCTCGCCGGGCCGGTTCGCGTGCGAGTAGGCGAAATTTTCCGACATGCCATAGCCTTCCAGCAGCTCCAGGCCGAGGCTGCGATACCAGGCCAGCGTGTCCGGCGGCAGCGGTGCGGAGCCGGTGGCCGCGTACTTCACGTTCTGCAGACCCAGCTGAGTCAGGATCTTCTGCTTCACCTTCTTGTTGATGAAGGGGATACGGAACAGGATGTCCTGCTTGCGCTTGGGCAGTTTGGCGAAGACGCCGAGCTGGAACTTGCTCCACAAGCGCGGTACCGAGAAAAACACGGTTGGCGATGCGCGTTGCAAATCGGTGACGAAGGTTTCCAGCCCTTCGGTGAAAAAGATCTGGAAGCCGAACTGCAAGGAGGGCATTTCCAGGACGCCCCGCTCGAACACGTGGGACAGCGGCAGGTAGGAGAGCATGCGGTCTTCCGGCTCGAAGGGAAGCACCTCCATCATGCCGTTCGGGATGGACATCATCGCGCGGAAGCTGGTCATCACCCCTTTCGGGTTGCCGGTGCTGCCAGAGGTGTAAACAATGGTGGCCAGTTCATCGAGATCCCGGTCCGGATTGCCCTCGACGGGCTGCGCACTGGCGACCGCGTCGTTCCAACTGGTGCCCTCGGCGTGGGTGGCGAGGGGCAGGCGGACCATCGGCAGTCCCTCCGGCACCCCTTTCTTCATCTCGTTCCAGTCACCCAGCGGTCCGACAAACAGCATCTTGGACTCGCTGTGCTCGAGAGTGTACTTCACGGTATCGCCGGTAAGCGTCGGGTACAGCGGCACCGTGATGCAGTCCGCCATCCAGATCGCCAGATCGGTAATGATCCAGTGCGCACAATTGTTGGACATGAGGCCGATCTGGCTCTTCGGCGCAATTCCCTGGCTCTTGATGTAGCCGGCCATGGCACGTGCGGCTTTGCCCACATCCGCGAAGGTATATTCGGTGACTTCACCTTTGTGCGGCTGCGTCAGGTACACCCGGTTCGGGGTCTTCTGCTCCCAATGGTAGAACGCGGCCAGCGGGGTCTTTTTCACGTCAATGCTTGTGGGCTGGGTCATGGGGTCTCCTCCAGAAAATTTCTCGGGCTCTGGCCCGTATCCGAATTAATTTTTCGACGCTAAAGCTTAGTCGTTACCAGTCGATCCTGCCCGTCCGGTCAGGACATTCTGGCGACCACGGAAAGCGGTAAACGCTTCATGGCCGCACCGATCGGCGCCCAGGGCCACTTGGGCACGGACGCCTCGTCGGGTTCTGCTTCAATGGCTTCCACCAGCGCCTTGCTGCCGGTGTCCAGATCGACCCGGAAGGGCGCCTTTTTCATGTCC
>JBFKXW010000290.1:0-4111 GCA_041637915.1 Pseudomonadales bacterium
CCTCGACCCATTGCGCTGATTGTCGCGGCGAATTACACGTGAGTGTTCGTACCTGCGCGGCCTGCGGCCTGCAGCTTCACGCCGAGTTGCCCTACCCGCGGCTTGCGCGGCTGCCCGCCGCCGACCGGAAACTGCTCGAAGACTTTCTGCTTCTGGCGGGTAACCTGTCCCAACTGGCCCGCGAGTACGGCATTTCCAGACCCACCATGCGGCAGCGAATTGATCGAGTCATCAACACGTTGCATGCGCTGCGCAGCGAAGATGCAAGGCGGAGCGAGTCCCTGCTCACGGAGATCGAGAGCGGCAGGCTGGCACCCGAAGCTGCAGCAAGAACATTACGGGAGTTGCAGTCATGAGCCCAGCAGAGCGTATTCAGCGCATGTTGAAAAACGGCGTACTGACCGAGGGGCAGGCGGAACAGTTGCGAGCCAGCCTGGGCATCAGACCGGCACACAGAACCACCGCGGAACCTGCACCATCCCACGCCGCAAGGTGGGCTTATGGCGGCGCAGCCCTGCTGGTGGCGGGCGCATTTGTTTTATTTTTTTCCGGCAGCAACGGGGATGAGCTGATTATGGTGCAGGATGTTGAACAATCATTGAATCGGCCCGGTGCGGCAGCCAGCGGCTCCGGAAAACTCATCAGTGCGCTCCTGCTGATCGCAGTGGTCCCCCTGTTGGCCTGGGGGTGGCTGCACAATTCCCTGGTCAACGCAGAGGAACGGGTCTTCGCAGCTTGGGCGCAGGTGGAAAGCACCTACCAGCGGCGAGCCGACCTGGTACCGGCATTGCTGGAAACCGTGACCACCTTCATGGCACACGAGCAGAAAACACTGGAGAGCGTCGTGATCGCACGCAGCGAGGGTCGGCAGAACATGCGCGAGGCCATGGACGCCCTGCTGGAAAGCCAGCGCGAATCGGCGGCCCAGTTTCAGGCACTGGGCGGCCGCCCGCCGGAGGATAGTGCTGCAATCACATCGATTCAGGAATCCCAGGCGCGCGTCGGTGGTCTGATGCGCAACATTCTGGCGGTCGGGGAGGATTACCCGGAACTGCGCTCCGCGGACCAGTTTCTGGAATTGCAGGCACAGCTGGAGGGTACAGAAAACCGCATCAATGTCGCACGCATGCGCTTCAACACTGCGGCAGGGGAGTACAATGCGGCCATTCGACGCATGCCGGCGAATCTGGTTGCTGCCGCGGGCGGTTTTCAGCGCAAGGCTTACTTTCAGGCTGACGATCAGGCCCGCACCCGGCCGGAGCTGAACTTTTGACGAATCAGGAAACGCCATTGGGACGCTCTGCGCCATCGGTCTCCAAACGGCTCATCGTCTGGGCGGTCATCATCGGCGTCTTCCTGATCTACCGGCAACTGTATCCGCAGATGAAGGAGGGATTCGGCCATCGCATGCCGGAGTCTCGTATCTATGACACCGCGCAACTGCTGAAAGAGGGTGAACTGCGGAACCTCGATATTGTTCATCTCGAACTGCTGCTCAATCACGGCATCGACTACGTCGTGCTGACCAAGGAAAGGACCGGCAGCATTGCGGCGTTTGCGCTGGAACGCTTTGCACAACTGGAAGTCGGCGAGAAAAGCAGTGCCGGGCACGGCCTGCTGTTGGTGATCGACCCGGCTCAGGATGAGGTTCGCCTGGAGGTCAGCCAGTCACTGGAGTCCGTTTACGTGGACGCATTCATTGCGTACGTGGAACAGCGTCAGATGGTGCCCTTTTTCAAAGAAGACCGGATTGCAGACGGGATTGCCGCCACGACAGAGCTCATCGTTCAACGCGCCATTCGCGCGCGCCAGAATCTGGGCCTTGAAGGAGAGGCCTGGGCACCCGCCGCAATGGGCGCCGGCGCCACCGCAGATGCAGAAATTGGCGCAGGCTACGAGGCGCCGATGGCGCCTGAGGAACGGCACCGCAAGGAACGTTCGCAGCTAGAAGTGGTGCACGCGTACATTGAGGCCATGCAGTCGCGCAATGCCAACCCCGCGCTTTCGATCTACAGCAACGCAACGCGGGACCTGTTGCAGGACTGGGTCGTGACGCCTGCCCAGATGGACAACATCTACAAAACCTACCGGCAGTGCCCCCTGGCCGAATTACGCACGGAAGAAAACCGGGCGGTATTCCGCTACCCGGTGCATCGTCGCCAATGTGCCCCGTGGTTTCTGGTGCGCGAGCAGGGAGAATGGCGCCTCGACCTGACGATGATGCAGGACGCCATTCGCTTCAACACGGAAAATGAATGGCGTTTTCTTCAGCCGGAGACCCACCCCTACCGGTTCGCGTTTGAAGACTGGGACCGCGACCGGCACGGCTTCCCGCACCGGCCCGAGTCGGACTGAGCAACGCTACTGCGCAATGGCATCGAGATCGATGCCCGCCATGTAGGCAACCATCGCGCGGATGTCCTCATCACTGCAGTACCCGCACAAGCCCTTGGCGGGCATCCCGTGATATCCCTCGATGGCATGCTGCACCAGCGTGTCGAAACCCTGCTCCAGCAGGGGTGCCCAGTCGGACGGATCTCCGGACCGGGGCAGACCTGGCGCGTTGCTGCGGTGACAGCGTGCGCAGGTGCGGGAATAGGCATCCTGCCGTTCCGCATTCAGCGCCGTGCCAAACTGTAGACCTTCTGTGCTGGGTGGACCGGGTGGCTCGCAGGCGGTCAGCAGAAGCACGCACACAACAATCAACAATCGCACGGAAATTTCCCTGTTTAATTCGCCAGGGACGCTTTGTACTCTCTCGGAGACTTGCCCGTCCAGCGCTTGAACGCCCGTGCAAAGCTGCTGGAGTCAGAAAAACCCAGCAGAAACGTCAGTTCACTCACCGAACGCTCCCCTTCCCGCATGTAGGAAAGGGCCAGATCACGGCGCGTGGTATCCAGCAGTTCCTTGTAGGTTACGCCCTCATCCGACAGGCGACGCTGCAGACTGCGCAGGCTCATATGCAGCTCGCGCGCGATGTTCTCCTGCGAGGCAGTGCCCGAGGGCAGCATGCTGGTCAGCAACACGTGCACCCGATTGGAGATATTCTGCTTTTCCAGCCGGGCGAGATACTCGCGCGCCACCTGGTCGTTGATCCGCGCCAGTTCCGGGTTGCCGGTAGGCAGTCGCGCTTCCGCGATATCCGCAGGTACGCAGACACCGCTCGCCTCAGCATCAAACTCCACATCGACACCAAAGTATTCGAGATAAGGCTGATTGTCCCGTGGCTGGGGACGCTGCAGCCGCACGCCACAAAGCCGGAATTCACCGGGATAGAGTTCCCGGCAAAAACGCACCATGAGCGCAATGAATGCATCCAGCGCCTGCGGTGCCGGCCGGACCCGTTCCGGTGGCACCCGGGCGTTCAGCGTGTACACATCCCCCTGCTGGACGATCTTGAATTCAGCCGCATCGGTGACGATCCGGAAATAGCGCTCCACCCGTTCGAACACCTCCAGCAAAGAGGCGCTGGCCGCGATGGAGTAGCCCAGCGCGTGGAACGTGGTGGGCTTGGCGTTGGCCGCCACATCCAGGCCAATGGACTCATTACCGGTAGCCTCGACGGCAAGTCGCCACAGTTCGCTGTGCGCGTTGACCGGATAGCGGGCATTGGGATCATCGAGCAGGGATGGATCCAGTCCCGCCTGGCGCAGCAGCGGGTGCCCGTCAACGCCCTGCTGCTGCAGGGTCTGCAGCAGGGCCGAAGTCCAGCTGCTGATGACTGTCGCGAATCCTGACATGCGTGGTGCCTGTTCTCCCTGCTGGCGGCATCTACCCGGGATCTGGCGCGCCATGACCAGACGACACCGGCTCTGTCGCCATACTATAGACCACGCTGAAATGGACGAAAGTCACGGTTTTGCAAGGACATTTCCGCCGACCTCCAATGAGGCGCGGAGGTGCCGCCGGCACACCAGTTTGTTCCTCGTAGTGGTGTTTGGCCCCCGGTTTCCGGGGGCATTTTTTTGTATGGCCAATTTTCAACCTGATTCAAGAACAGGCTTGCCATCCGTTCTGTATTTGTTCTATTCTTTCCCAGAACAAAGGCAGAACAAAGACGCGAGCCTGACGCATGTTACCCGCCGAAAAACGCATCCTCGACATCATCCGC
>JBFKXW010000291.1:0-4110 GCA_041637915.1 Pseudomonadales bacterium
CGACACCCGCATCGGTTCACGCCTCGTGATCCAGGTAGGTGTCGGCGTCATGTAGGCAGAACACACCGGCCTACGATCCGACGACGCGCCTCCCTCTGACTCCAAAAATGCGCTTAGCCCGCCAACGGTGATTCGTACTTCATCGCAGCCAGGGCCTGCACTTCGCTCGCCACAATGCTGCGAACGGCATCCTGGGCAAGATAGCGTTCCACGAAAGCCGCCAGACTGGGCGCTGAATCCGGCACTGTTTCCCCGCAGTGATACAGTGTCACCATGCAGCCTCCGACCGCGACATCGGCGATGCTGAGTGCGTCTCCCACCAGCCAGTCCCTACCGTCCAATGCGTCATTGAGCAGGCGGTAGACCTTTGGCAACTCCTCATTCAGCGCCTTGTCGATGTCGGCCTGAACCGGCGCACGGCCAAACAGGCGCTCGGCAAGCACCACCTCGGCAAACAAATGCCCGCCCACGATGCCCGTCAGTACAGTATCGGCGTACTCCTCAAACCAAAGTGCGCTGGCAAATTCCTGCGGAGCATCCGGCAACAGGGAAGCGCCCTCGTAAAAGCGGTTCAGATAATGGAAAAGCACGGTGGAATCACCAAAGCGCGCGTTGTCATCCTGAAACGCCGGGATCTTACCGAGCGGGCTGGCAGCACGGAATGCCACGTCATCGGAACCGGGAGTCACCACCCGGAATTCGTGATCGATCCCTTTCAGCGCGAGGATGGTGCGCGCCTTGCGCACGAAGGGAGACACTGGATGACCGAAGAGAATCGGCTTTGCCATGGGAGCATTCCTGATTGCAATGCGCAGAGGCTCAATACATCACAGCGCCCACATGCCATCAAGCGTCCCACGACCAAGACAACGTTTCGCACTGGGTAACAACGCTCAGCGCATCAGCAGTCCCAGCAGCAAAGAGAGCCACAGCAGGGCGAGCACCGCACCACTGGCACCGAAAACCCAGAATCGCTTGGCCACATCATTGATCGTCAGGTGAATCCACGAATGCACACAGCGCAGAAACACGTAAATCCACGCCAGGCCCAGGATGTGCCAGCCCGCCTGACCGGTGACGTAGGCAATGATCACAGCGGGAAAGAACAGCGTGGGCATTTCGAACAGGTTGATGACGTGCCGGGTGTACACCCGCAGTTCGGGCGGCTCCTCGCCGTCTTGATACAAACGGTAGTAGCCGATACTGACCTTGCGATCCCGCGTGGCGGTGTAGCGAAGCCGCCCGTAACGCGCGAACACAACCACCACCAGGAAAAACATGGCAAACGCGGGGTAGAGAACCGGTGTAGCGTCCATCAACAGGATGCCCCCGCTCAGCGGGCGTACTGGCGGAAACGGGCTTCGATGGCGACGATCTCCGGAATAGAAACCAGCGCGTCGAAAAACTCTTTCTGGTCGAGTCCCTCCAGATGGAGGAGCTGATCGCCGACCGCTTTCACCCGCCCGGTCACCACACTGGCGCCGCGCAGCCGCACGGTGACCCGCTGACCCAGCAGGCCCCGCAGGTTGTCCCGCATGGTCTTGCCCACCTCATAGGCGATGCCATCGAGCGGCACCGGCTTCGGCCCGGAAGCATAAACCTGCGGGGCCACACACCACACCGACAAACTCAGCGCCGCCAGAATGTTCTTCGTTTTCAACAACTTTTTCATTACCCACTCCAATCCTGAATTTTCCCGATGCCGAACTGCCTCGATCATCGGCTAGATTACCCTCTGATTCAGTCCGACAGCGACGGAGACGAATCCATGGCCTATGACATCGTAATCGAAAACGGTTTGTATTTTGATGGCAGCGGTGCGCCCGGACGGTTGGCTCATCTCGGCATCCGTGACGGCCGCGTGCAGAAAGTCAGTGCCGCACCCCTGAACGGTGGGCCGGACTGCAAACGCATCGACGCTACGGACCGCTGGGTGACACCGGGTTTCATTGAACCGCATTCGCACTACGATGCCGAAGTTATCATAGCGCCGGCACTCTCCGAGTCTGTCCGTCATGGGGTCACTACCGTCATGACCGGCATCTGCTCGATCAGCATGGTGTGCGCCGAGGCGGAGGACTGCTCAGACCTCTTTACCCGGGTGGAGGCGGTTCCGCGCGAACAGGTATTACCCCTGCTGAAAGAGAAAAAAACCTGGCACACCCCCGGCGAGTTCCGCCGCTTTTTCGAACAACACCCGCTTGGGCCCAACCTTGCCGCGTTCATCGGACACTCCGATCTGCGTGCCGCCACCATGGGCCTGGTGCGTTCGGCTTCCCACAACAGGCCCAGCGAAGCCGAACTGCAGAAAATGGAGGACCTTCTGCGCGAGGCGATGGAGGCGGGGTTCCTCGGCATGTCCTCCATGACCACCAGGCCGGACTGTCTGGATGGCGAGCGTGCCCGGGCCAAACCGCCCCCCTCCACCTATGCAAACTGCTCGGAGTATCGACGCCTGCATCGGGTGCTGCGTGATCATGGTCGCGTCCTGCAGAGTGCGCCTGACGCCGTCGGAAAGCTCAATGTCTTCGCATTTCTGTGGGAATCGATCGGTTGGCTGCGCAAGCCATTGAAAATCACCCTGCTGACTGCGCTCGACCTGAAGTCTCAGCCTTACCTGCACTACATCACGCCGCTGGCTGGATGGGTTGCCAACACGCTTCTCGGCGCCAATCTGCGCTGGCAGTTCCTGCCCTCCCCCTTCCTCATTTACGCCTATGGACTGGATTTCAATTCTTTTGGCGAATTGCAGGACGCGCGCATCCTGCGCGATTTCAAGGATCCGGATCATCCCTACGAGGAGGCTCAAAAGCCGGAGTTTCGCGCCCTCCTGCGCAAGGATATGAAATCCATGCTCACCGCCGGGCTCTGGCATCGCGACTTCTCCGATGCCTGGGTGGTGGAATGTCCGGATGAAGAACTCATCGGCAAAAATTTCAGGGAAATTGGTGATCTGCTGAACAAGGATCCGGTCGACGCATTTCTGGATCTGGCCATTGAACATCGCCGTGCATTGCGGTGGGGAATCCAGTTCGGCGGCGACCGTACCCACGTGATGCGCAAACTGTGCCGCAGCCAGCAGGTGCATATCGGGTTCGCCGACTCTGGCGCCCATCTGGAGAACCTGGCGTCCTACAACTTCCCGCTGTGCATGCTGAAGCTTGTGCTGGATGCGCAGAAGAATGGTGAAGACTTCATGCGCATCTCCCATGCGGTGCATCGTCTGACCGGTGAACTGGGCGACTGGTATGGCATCGATGCTGGCCACATCCGCGAAGGGGACCGCGCCGATGTGGTGGTCATCAACCCGGCGGGTCTGGGCGAGGAGGTTTGGCAGATGACGGATGCCTTCTTCCCTGCGTTCGACATGAAGCGCCTCGTTAATCGCAATGATGATGCAGTCGATTACACCCTGGTCAACGGCCAGTTGGCCTACAGCCGCAAAGCCGGCTTTGCCGAGGCACTGGGCAGGGAGCGCGGGTTCGGCCAATTCCTGCCGGCCCGCGGCATACCGGCAGACCGCCCCAGCCCGATGGGCGGTCCGGCGGCGCAGGGCGCCTGATCCGGGCCGCAACGGTCTCCCATGCCGATCGACATCGTGGCGCGTGGCCATTGGTCGCACTGGCTCCTGACCGCTGTACTGGGCCCGCTGCTGCTGTTACAGGGCCGTCACGTGCGCAGGATCACGCCTCGACTTCCCGAACCAAGCGGGGAACGGAGCGGGGTGACAGGCTCCGGGCCAACCCTGCGTTTACTGATTCTGGGAGACTCTGCGGCAGCAGGGGTGGGTGCCGCCACGCAGGAGGAGGCGCTTTCCGGCCAACTCATGCTGAACCTGACGAAGGATTACCGATTGCACTGGAAACTCCACGCAGGCAGTGGCTGGAGTACCACAGATCTGTTGCGTGACTACCCAGCGGCGGATCGGGAACCCTACGACGTCATCGTGCTCTCACTGGGCGTGAACGATGTCACCGGCAACTGTCCCGCAGAGGCCTGGCTGCGATTACAAGAGACCCTGTCAGAGCAATTGCTGGCGGCGCATTCCCCGCGCAGGGTCCTGTGGACCGGGGTACCACCGATGCAACAGTTTCCGGCCCTGCCGCAGCC
>JBFKXW010000292.1:0-4061 GCA_041637915.1 Pseudomonadales bacterium
CACCGATGGTGGGAACTTTCTACCGCAGTCCCTCGCCGAGCTCACCCTCTTTTGTGGAGCAGGGGCAGAGCATCAAGGCGGGTGACGTGGTGTGCATCATTGAGGCGATGAAGATGATGAACCAGATCGAATCAGATCGTGGCGGCACGATCGAAGCCATCCTGGTGGAGAATGGCCAGCCCGTGGAATACGATCAGCCGCTCTTTTCCATCGTCTGAAATCCAGCATGCCGGACCAACTGATGGACAAGGTACTGATTGCAAATCGCGGCGAAATAGCGCTGCGCATCCTCCGCGCCTGCAAGCAGCTCGGCATTCGCACCGTGGCGGTGCATTCCGCTGTGGACCGCGACCTCATGCATGTACGCCTGGCAGACGAAACGGTTTGCATCGGCCCCAATGCCGCGCAGGACAGCTATCTGAACATTCCGTCCATCATCAGCGCGGCGGAGGTCACTGACGCCACGGCCATCCACCCGGGCTATGGCTTCCTGTCCGAGAACGCGGACTTCGCCGAGCAGGTGGAAAAAAGTGGCTTCCGTTTCATCGGCCCGACCCCGGAGGTCATCCGCCTGATGGGCAACAAGGTGGCCGCCATCCGCGCCATGAAGGAAGCCGGCGTGCCAACGGTGCCAGGTTCCGATGGCCCGCTCGGGCAGAATAATGAAGAGATCCGACGACTCGCAGAGAAAGTCGGCTACCCGGTCATCGTGAAAGCTGCGGCCGGCGGTGGCGGGCGCGGCATGCGCGTCGTGCCGAACGCTGATGCTCTCGCAAAGGCCGTGCAGATCACCCGCAGCGAGGCGAAAGCCGCGTTTGGCGATGACACCCTCTACCTGGAGAAATTCCTCGAGACACCGCGCCATGTCGAGGTGCAGGTGCTCGCCGACGGACAGGGCAACGTGGTGCACCTGGGTGACCGCGACTGCTCCGTGCAACGCCGGCATCAGAAAGTCATTGAGGAGGCGCCGGCGCCCGGCATCCCAGAGAAGGCGCGCGCATCCACCCTGCAGGCCTGCATCGAGGCATGTCACCGGATTGGCTACCGTGGCGCCGGCACTTTCGAGTTCCTCTATCAGGATGAACAGTTCTATTTCATCGAAATGAACACGCGCCTGCAGGTGGAGCACCCGGTGTCCGAGATGGTCACCGGCATCGATATTGTCCGGGAGCAGCTGCGCATCGCATCGGGTCACTCACTCAGCTTTACGCAGGACGATGTGGTCATCCGCGGGCATTCGATTGAATGCCGCATCTGCGCGGAGGACCCGGAAACCTTCATGCCCAGCCCGGGCAAGGTGCGTCACTTCCATGCACCCGGCGGGCTCGGTGTTCGGGTCGATTCTCACCTGTACAACAACTATACCATTCCGCCGTATTACGACTCCCTCATCGCCAAGCTGGTGTCTTTCGGGGAAAACCGCAAGACGGCCCTGGCACGCATGCGCATCGCGCTCGACGAAATCGTCATCGACGGCGTGAAAACCAACGTGCCACTGCAAAGCCGCATCATTGCCGACAGCAAGTTCCGCAAAGGCGGCGTGAACATCCACTATCTGGAACAGAAACTGGCCCGCAGCAAGTGACGCCGGAAACGTCCTGGCTACAGGTGCACCTGCCCTGCCTGCAGGAAGATGCGGAACGTTTTGAGAGCGCGCTGCTGGCTGCCGGCGCCGTCAGCGTGACGCTGCGCGAACCGGGTGACGAGCCCCTGCTGGAACCGCAGCCCGGGACCACGCCGCTGTGGTCCCGCATGACGATCACCGGGTTGTTCCCCGGCACCGACACCGCTACCGGGATTCGCGATCGCCTGCAGGCAGCGCTCCAGCCCGCGGCGTTGCCGGCACTGACCTTCGAGGCACTGGCGGACCGTGCCTGGGAACGGGAATGGCTGCGCGACTTCGGACCCATGCAGTTCGGGGAGCGGCTCTGGATTTGCCCGCACGGCCAGACGGTGAATGCCGAGAACGCCTTGGTACTGCACCTGGACCCTGGCCTGGCGTTTGGTACCGGCACCCACCCGACCACGGCACTCTGCCTGCGCTGGCTGGATGCCCATGCCGCCCAGCTGGCCGGCTCGCAGGTGCTCGACTTCGGGTGCGGCAGTGGCATTCTGGGTCTCGCCGCCGCACTGCTGGGCGCAAGACAGGTGCACTGTACCGACATCGACCCACAGGCCATTACCGCGACGGAAGCGAACCGAGCCGCCGCCGGCCTGTCTGCAACGCAGCTGGTCGCACAGCAGGAACTGCCTTCGAACGCGGGCCCTGTCGACATCCTGCTGGCCAATATTCTCGCCAGCACGCTGGTCGAACTGGCCCCACAACTGACCCACCGGGTACGAACCGGCGGGCAGCTGATCCTGAGTGGCGTACTCGAAGAACAGGCTGACGATGTGAAGAACGCGTATCAGACCGAATTCACGGACTTCGAAATCGAATCAATGGATGGCTGGACCCGCCTCTCCGCGACGCGGGTCGGTTAAAATAGCGCCTTCCGGACCCGTTACCTGGTACCCGCATGATCACGCGCTGCCCGGCCTGCAGCACCTCGTTCCACGTTTCCGCTGCGCAACTCGAGGCCGCCGGCGGCACAGTTCGTTGTGGCTCCTGCCTGCATATCTTTCATGCGCCGGACCACGAACAGACTGCCCCGGCCCGCGCCCTGACACTGGCAGATCAGGTGACCGAGTCTCTGCCGGAGTCGCGCCCCGATGGACAGCAGGCACCCGGGCCACTGGCAACTGCCTACCGGGAAGGTGTTGCGGAGATTGAGCCGGAGCCGGTCTTTCTGGAAGCGCGCGCGCCGTCCGTGTGGCCACGCCGCATCGCCTGGCTGACCCTGAATGCCGTGTTGCTGCTGGCACTGGGCGCGCAGTATGTCTATTGGAACTTTCAGGATGTTCGCGCAACGCGCGCGCTGGGGCCGGTACTGACCTACTGGTGTAACCAGTTCCGGTGCCCACCGCCACGACGGGTGGCGCTCGACCTGCTCAGTGCCCGACGCCTGGTGGTTCGCACCCACCCGGACCGGCCCAATGCGCTGGCAGTCGATTTCCTGCTGGTCAACAACGCCACGTTTCGCCAGCGACTCCCGGACCTGGAACTTCGCTTCACCCGCCTGGATGGCAGCCTCTCCGGCGCCGGCCGTTTCACTGCAGCCCAGTATGCGGGCCCCAGTGCCTCCAGACTGCTGCAGCCCCGGGAATCCAGGCCGATTCACCTGAACATTTCTGACCCTGGCGCGGAGTCCGTGAATTACGTACTGAATCTGTTGGAGCCCTCTGGTGTCTGAGCCAGCCAGGCGCGCACGGCCGGCCCTGACCATCGGGCCGATCGTCATCGAACCACCCCTGTTTGTGGCACCGATGGCGGGCGTCACCGACGCCCCCTATCGGCGCATCTGCCGCGACTACGGCGCCGGCATCGCCACCGCGGAAATGCTGACCTCGGACGTGCGTCTCTGGCACAGCGACAAGTCCCGCCTGCGTCGGGTTGCGCCAGAGGAAGCCGAACCGCGATCCGTGCAGATCGTCGGGAACGATCCCGACCTGATGGCGGGCGCTGCCCGCGCAGCCGTGGCGGCAGGTGCTCAGATGGTGGACATCAACATGGGCTGTCCAGCGAAAAAAGTCTGCAACAAGGCGGCTGGCTCTGCGCTGATGCGCGAACCGGATTTGGTTGCCCGCATTTTGCGCGCGGTGGTAAGCGCTGTCGCCGTGCCGGTGACCCTGAAAACCCGCACCGGCTGGAGTCCGGCACACCGCAACGGCCCGGAAATCGCGCGAATCGCTGAGGACTGTGGGATTTCACTGCTGGTTGTGCATGGGCGCAGTCGCGCCTGCCGATTTCAGGGAGAAGCCGAGTACGACACCATTGCGGCCATCAAGGACCAGGTGCAGATCCCGGTGATCGCCAATGGAGACATCGGCAGTCCGCAGAAAGCCATCGACGTGCTGACGCACACGGGCGCAGACGGCGTGATGGTCGGCCGGGCCGCGCTGGGCCGGCCCTGGCTGTACACGGAGATTGCGGCGGCACTGTCCGGCGTGCCCGCAGGCAC
>JBFKXW010000293.1:0-4054 GCA_041637915.1 Pseudomonadales bacterium
CGATAAGGTGCAGGTGAAAGTCGTCCGGTCGCACGGCATCGCGGCCGGCACGTACATCGAGCAGGAAGTGACAGATGTAGTAATCCCGGTGGTTGATGCCATTCTCATGCATCTGCCTGCTCATCCAGGCGACACGCTCGATCAGCGCCCGCTTGAGCACCGGGGACGGTGGGCACGTTGGCCAGTCCAGACAGAAGTCCTCCAGACTCTCGGTCGCATCCAGTTCTTCCGTCACAATGAACGAATGCTGCTGCGCGGGATTCCGGCCGCGCAATCCAAACGCCACGGCTCGCATGGTCTCCACGCCGAGCGCATGCAGGCGCGCCAGTGCCCGCCATTCGTTGCTGGCCCCGAGCACGGGCAGTCGCATCAGGATCAGATTCTTCAGAATCTCCATCCACCCGACGCCACGATGAATCTTGACGAAGTATCCGCGCCCGGCCATTTCGAAGCGCAGCGTCTTGCGCGCTTCCAGTGCGCGGTACACCGTACCCTCCAGCTGCTCGACTTCGTGAAAAGGATCCTTTCCGGCCCAGGCGCTGGCAAAGGGTTCCTCGAGCGTGACGGCCTCTTTCATGAGGCCTTGCGCTGCCCGACCTGCTCGATCAGGTCCGCAGCGCGCTCCGGCATGCTGTAGAGATCCGCGCTCCGGCCAAAGGCCCGGCCGTTGTCACGCCAGGCATCACGTTCCGGGGAATCCAGCATCTCCACCAACCTGCGGTTGAGTTCTGCCTGTTCAAAAGGGGAAGGCAACACGACACCAGCCCGGGCATCCTCCACGTAGTGGGCGTATCCGCAATTCTCTGTCACCAGCACAGGCAGACCGGCAACCACGGCCTCCAGCAGGACGGTCCCGGTATTTTCACTGTACGCCGGGTGAATCAGCAGATCCGCACCCAGCAGGAAACGTGGCACATCGTCACGCCCCATCAGGAACTCCACGCGCTCACCCAGGCGATAGCGCCGGATCAGGCGCCGGAACGGACTCGGATTGTCCTGCCCAATAACAAAGAAGCGGGTTCGGGCGGCCTGCTCGGCCGGCTGTTCGCCCAGCGCGATGAGCGCACGATCCAGCCCCTTGGTGCGGAACCCGGAACCGATCATCAGCACCAGTCGATCCGTATCGCGCAGACCAAACTCCTCGCGGAACGCTGCGCGTTGCTCGTCTGCATCCGCAGGCGCCATGCGATCCCGGGAAATCCCCGGGGGTAGCATATGGAAACGCTCCGACGGGGTGCCGTAATATTGCTGGAATACCGGTATCTGGGGCGCTGCGATCATCAGGATCTCGGTCCTGGATTCCGGCTCAAACACCGCCTGCTCATATTTTCGGAACTTCTTGTACCGGTTACTGCGTCGATACAAGCGCGAGCGCTGTTCGCGGGCGCGGGCCTCGAAACATGGGTCCGCTGCGTAATACACGTCCAGGCCCGTCATCTTGCTGAACCCGACCACCACATCCACAGGAGAAGCTCGCAGTGCTTCCCGTACCGCGCGAAAGAACTCCTGGTTGCGCCGGTGATTGGACAACGCCCGCGGAGCCAGTTCATGGATGTCGAACCCCTCCGGCGCCTCGCCCTCCCAGGCCATCGTGTACACGCGCACCGTGTGCCCGCGCTCCTGGCAAATCCCTGCGATGCGCAGAAAGTCGCGCTGCAACCCGCCAAACGGGAAGTACTTGGTCAGACAGAAGGCAATCTGCATGGGTTCACGACATCCGTGCGGGTGACATGCGGGCTCCGGCCATCAGCCGAGCAGCGGCTGTACGTTGGCCCACACATGGTCGGGAGTAAGCGTAGCAAAACAGGGCGGTTCCACCGGAAAAGACCGGCCATCCAGTTCATCCGGCATGGGCGCACCGCGATACTTGCACTTGCGTCCCATGCACGGCGCACAGGCCAGTTCGGAGGCCAGATGAATCTGGTTCCGGCCCTCGGCACCTGTCAATCCGGGGTTGGTCGGCCCGTACAGCGAGACCGTGGGGGTGTTCATGGCGGCGGCCAGGTGACACAGCCCCGTATCCACGGCCACGACGGCACGTGCCCCGGCCAGCACGCCGGCCACACCGGAGAGGGACAGCGACGGCAGGATTTCTGCGTGCCCCTCACTGGCGCACGCGATCCGTTCAGCACGCGCCCGTTCGGCCTCGTTCCCCCAGGGCAGTTGGACCTTCAGACCTGCCGCACCGGCGAGTCGGCTCAGGCGAATCCAGTAATTTTCCGGCCAGTGCTTGGTGACCCAGGTGGTGGCATGCAGAAACACGACATATTCACCGGGCACATCCGTGGCCGGCAGGCGGCCAAAGTCGACACCATAATCGACTGGCGTATCTGGCAACTCATAGGCAAACGCCTGTGCGAACAGCTGACGCAGCCGGGTCACGGCGTGGATTCCCTTGGGCACCGCGAGGCCGTGATCGTAGGTTCGTGCGGCCAGTGATTCCCGCGCCGACTCGCGATCAAAACCCACCTTGCGGCAACGGGCCAGGCGGACCAGGAAGGCACTTTTCATCAACCCCTGTGCATCGAGGGCCAGGTCATAATCGCCATCGCGGATACGCGCCTTGCACTCCGCCCACTCGCCGCTGCGCCAGGTTTCCCGCAGATTCTTCCGCCAGCGACGCAATGCCACCGGCAGGACCCGGCCAACCGCCGGATGCCAGGCAGGAATTTCCTGAAAAGCCTCTTCCACGACCCAGTCAAATCGGATGTCAGGCACTGCGCGCTGTGCATCCGTGACGGCCGGGAGGGTATGGATCACGTCGCCGAGAGAAGACGTCTTCACCAGCAGAACCCGCATCGGCTGGCTCATGCGTCGGACACCAGTTCATCCAGCGCTGCCACCACGCGGGCCGGATCCAGTTCCGTCAGGCAGCGATAGCGATTCTCTGTCAGAGGACATTCACGCTGAAAACAGGGGCTGCAGTCGACGCCGGTACGCTCCACACGAACCCGCTCTCCGAGCGGTGGGGTGAACCCTGGCGAGGTGGACCCGTACACGACCACCAGTGCCCGACCGAGTGCCGCGGCGATATGCATCAACCCGGAATCATTACTGACCACCGCGTCGGCCACCGAGAGCAGGTCCACCGCATCCGCCAGCTGGGTCCGTCCCGCGAGATCACTGACCTGCTCGCGCTGCTCCGGAGGGAGCGCGGCCAGAATCTGGCCCGTCACCGGCTGATCATTCTGGCTACCGAACAGCCAGACCTGATCACCGGCGGCAATGCGCGCTGCTGCGACCGCCGCGTAATGCGCAACCGGCCAGCGCTTGGCCTCCCCGAATTCGGCTCCGGGGCACAAGGCCAGGACCGGGCGATCGTTCAGCAAGTCGAACCGCGCACGCGCAGCACCGGCATTGTCGGGATCCACGATCAAAGCCGGCGGCGGAATCGGTCGTGGAAACGGGTTCCCGTCCGGCACCGCGAGCGCCACGAACCGTTCGATCATCAGCGGGTAGCGCAACTTGTCCAGGCGGCGGACATCGTTCAACAGGCCATACCGTTGCTCGCCAACCCAGCCGGTGCGCCGCGGGATACGGGCCATCAGCGGGATGAGCGCGGACTTCAGCGAGTTGGGCAGGACAATGGCCCAGTCATAGCGATTGGCGCGCAGTTGCCGGGCCAGTTCGCGCCGCTCGCCCAGGCGAAACTGCCCGTGCCCGACCGGCATGTCGATGGCCTGATGTACTTCGGGCATACGCGCCAGTATCGGCCGGCTCCAGGCGGGCGCCAGCACGTCGATCACCGGCCGGTGACCGTGAAAGATCCGCTGCAGGGTTATGAAGAGGGTCTGCGCCATGACCATGTCACCGACCCAGGACGGACCGACGATCAGTATCCGCCCGGGCGCGTTCACGAACGCGCGCCGATCCGATTCAGATAATCACGTATGCCGTCGGCAACGCCGAGAAATGGCGCGTCGAAACCGGCGGCGCGCAATCGGCGGATGTCGGCCTCGGTGAAGCTTTGATACCGCTCTGCCAGGCCGTCCGGAAATTCGATGTAACGGATCCGGCCTTTGCCGTGCCATTGGATCACGGCTGCCGCGACCTC
>JBFKXW010000294.1:0-4049 GCA_041637915.1 Pseudomonadales bacterium
GTAAACTCACCAAACCCCACCTTTCGCGGGAAATTAAAATTATGAACATCCTCGTCCTTGGCGGCGCCGGTTACATCGGCTCCCACATGGTAAAAGCGCTGGCGCAGGCCGGGCATCACCCGATCACATTCGACAATCTCAGCACCGGCCACCGGGATGCAGTGCTCGCCGGGGAGTTCTTCCGGGGCGATCTGCTGGAACCGGCCGATCTGGAGTGTGTGTTTTTCGAGTACCCGATTGATCTGGTGATGCATTTCGCGGCGCGCTCGCTGGTCGGGGAGTCCATGCAGAACCCGGCGCTGTACTACGGCAACAACGTTACCGGCACCTACAACCTGCTGGAAGCGATGCGTACCACCGGCGTGGACAAGATCGTGTTTTCCTCCACCGCGGCGATCTTCGGCAATCCGGAATACACGCCCATCGATGAAAACCACCCCAAGGCGCCGATCAACCCCTACGGCCGCACCAAGTGGATGATCGAGCAGATGCTGGCGGATTACGCTCACGCGTACGAACTCCACTCGGTGTCCCTGCGGTATTTCAATGCGGCCGGGGCAGACCCGGACGGGGAACTGGGCGAGCGCCATGAACCGGAAACGCATCTGATTCCAAACATCCTGCGTGCCGCGCTGCATGTGCAGCAGCCCGATGAATACCCACCCCAGACCCTGAAAATCTTCGGGGATGATTACGACACCCCGGATGGCACCTGCCTGCGCGACTATGTACATGTGACGGACCTGTGCGCGGCCCACCTGCGGGCGCTGGAGTATCTGCAAACGAACCCCGGTTGCCATGCGTTCAACCTGGGCAATGGCCAGGGCTTCAGCGTGCTGGAAGTGCTGAAAACCGCAGAACAGGTGGTGGGGTTCGAGATCCCCCACACCATCGAAGCCCGCCGGGCAGGGGATCCGCCGGTGCTGGTGGCGAGCGCGTCCGCTGCCTCACGGGATCTGGGTTTCACGCCTCAAATCAATGGGTTAAAACAGATCATCGAGAGCGCATGGAATTTCCTCGCGCGCGGTTGACCGCCACCCAACGCACACGCATACTGAGATCGTCATAATATTTCATACCGCGAGGCAAGTGTGGCCGTTATCCGCAAGACGATTACCGTCACGGGAACGCAAGATTCATGGATTCGCTCCCAGGTCGAATCGGGCCGATTCACGAACGATAGTGAATATATTCGTGACCTGATCCGGCAGGACCAAGACAAAAATCTGGACATCGAAGCGGTACGAACGGCGCTGATTCAGGGCGAGGAGAGTGGCAAGCCGGAGCCCTTTGATGCGAACCGTTTCAAAGCCAGAATGGCAGAGAATCCAGATCAGACAGATCGGTAAGAATGGCTGAATTCCGGCTCACACCCGCAGCAGTCAACGATTTGGAGGCCATCTGGATCTATTCCAGCAACGAGTGGGGCCAAAACCAGGCAAATACGTACATCGATGAACTCGTGCGCGCCCTCACCGATTTGGCTGAGAACCCAGGGCTTGCGCCGGCCTGCAATCACATTCGAAGTGGATATCGGCGCCTGCTGGTCGGGCGGCACCATGTGTATTTCAAACCATGTCATCACGGGATCGACGTGATCCGCATCCTGCACCATCGCATGGACGCACCGAGGCACTTTTAAGTCATACCCCTCATTCGCTCTGGATTTCGGAACTGTGACCCCGTTCACAGCCCCATCCCCGCAGCCCCGCTACAGTAGACCCATCAAATCCACAGACCGGAGCAAACCCGATGGGTGCAGCAGCTTTACAACAAGATGAGATCATCATGGACCTGGCCAGCGAACTGGCCGAAGACCCGAGCTTGTCCCTCGTCCAGCTGGGGTACGGTACGCAGCCCGGCGGGCCGCAGCACATTCTGCAGATCTGGGCACGTGATATCGCCCAGCTAAGCGCGCAGAGCTTTCCCTGCATCCAGGTGCGGGGCGCCCCGGGCGGCATGGTGCAACTGTGCGACCCGCAACGGGAATGCCAGGCCGCCCAGTGGCAGCGCCAGCTGAAGGACTCGGACTACCCCGGAGTCACCGTGTACAGCTGCTACGAGGACGGCAAGTCGATCCAGCTGGTGGTGCAGGATGATATTCATGTGTTCGATGCTGAGGGGAACCGCATATAGCGAGAGGCCCGGGGCGAGTCATCCCCCTGCGTCCACCCATCATTTTGCGTGCTGACCGTGCCGATCGCACCTTGAGGGCTCCCTTTCCGGGAGCCCCTGGAATCCAGACGGATCGGCACAGAGCGGCTTCCACAGCCAGCCCCCCATCCAGCCCCGAAAAGTAGAGACATGCTGCTTCATCAGCGGTGACCCGCCCCTTCGCGCAAAACCCGACCGCTGATCCGCTACAATTCACGTTCCTAAAATTTCGAACGGAATGCACCCATGTCTCACGGTCATGAACTGATTACGCCCCACGGCGGCACGCTGAAGAATCTCTACCTGCAAGGCGATGCAATCAAGGCGGCGCAGCAGGAAGCCACGCAATGCGCATCCTGGGATCTGACCGAACGGCAGATGTGCGACATCGAGATGCTGCTCGATGGGGCCTTCTCGCCGCTGGAAGGTTTTCTGACGGAAGCCGATTACAACGGCGTGGTCGAGAACATGCGCCTTGCCGACGGCACCCTCTGGCCGATCCCCATCACGCTGGATGTAAGCGATCACTTCGCCGGTGAGCGCAAAACCGGTGAGACCATCGCCCTGCGTGACCCGGAAGGCGTGGTCATCGCCCTGCTGGATATCGAATCCATCTACACGCCGGACAAATCCCGCGAGGCCGAGCAGGTCTTCGGCGCCGATGACAACGCCCACCCGGCGGTGTTCTACCTGCACAACCAGGCCGGCACCGTGAACCTGGGCGGCAAACTGCGCGGCGTGGAAGAGCCCCGCCATTATGACTTCAACCGCCTGCGTCACACCCCGGCGGAACTGCGCCAGCAGTTCGCCGACCGCGGCTGGACCCAGGTGGTCGCCTTCCAGACCCGCAACCCCATGCACCGCGCCCACGTGGAACTGACCTTCCGTGCCGCCCGGGAATCCGGCGCCAACCTCCTGATCAACCCGGTAGTCGGCATGACCAAACCGGGCGACATCGACCATTACTCGCGGGTGCGCTGTTACGAACACGTGCTGCGCCACTGCCCGGAAACCACCACCATGCTCTCGCTGCTGCCGCTGGCCATGCGCATGGGCGGACCGCGCGAGGCCGTACTGCATGCGATTATCCGGCGGAACTACGGCTGCACCCACCTGATCGTGGGCCGGGACCATGCCGGCCCGGGCAAGAACAGCCAGGGCGAGGACTTTTACGGACCGTATGACGCGCAGGACATCGTGCGCGAGCATGCCGAGGAACTCGGCATTGAAATGGTCCCCTTCAAAATGATGGTGTACGTGGAGGACCGGGCTGAATACGAACCGATCGACGAGATTGAAGAAGGCACCAAGGTGCTGAACATCTCCGGCACCGAGTTCCGCCGCCGCCTGCAGGAAGGGCTGGATATTCCGGAATGGTTTTCCTACCCGGAAGTGGTGCTTGAATTACGGAAAACCCATCCGCCGCGGCGCAAACAGGGCTTCACCGTCTTTTTCACCGGTTTATCCGGTTCCGGAAAATCCACCATTGCCAATGCATTGCAGGTAAAACTGCTGGAAATGGGGGGCCGTTCCGTTACGTTGCTGGATGGCGACATCGTTCGCAAAAACCTCTCCAGCGAACTGGGCTTTTCCAAGGAACACCGGGATATCAATATTCTTCGCATCGGTTTTGTTGCCTCGGAAATCACCAAGAATGGCGGCGCCTGTATTTGCGCACCGATTGCGCCTTATACCGCCATTCGCCGGAAAGTCCGCGAGGGCATCGAACCACTGGGCGGTTTTCTGGAAGTGCACGTCGCGACCTCGATTGATGTTTGCGAGGAGCGCGATCGCAAGGGGCTGTATGCCCAGGCGCGGGCCGGGAAAATCAAGGGCTTTACGGGCATTGATGACCCCTACGAAGAGCCGGAAAACCCAGAACTGCGCATCGATAC
>JBFKXW010000295.1:0-4033 GCA_041637915.1 Pseudomonadales bacterium
AGCTGATGGGGTTCTGGCGCGGTCGCCTGGAAGCGGAACTCAACACGCGCCTGCACCTTGTGCACGGTGTGGCCGGACTCGTGCATGCCGAGCCTGAAGTCGACGAAGCGACCTTCCAGCGATTTGCTGGGAAGATCGCCGGGGAAATCTCTGCCATCCGCAGCCTGCAACTGGCGCCGGGAGGTGTCGTGCGCCTGGTGTGGCCACTGGAGACCAACCGCGCTGCCCTCGGTCACGACCTACTCGCCGACCCGAACCGGCGTGCAGCCGCAACGGCGGCGATCCGCGCACGCGGTATCTGGATTGCCGGGCCATTGCGACTGATCCAGGGCGGTGTGGCGGTCATCGGCCGGCGCCCCATTTTTCTTCCATCTCCCGGTGCGCAGGGTGGGGATACGTTCTGGGGTTTCGCCACGATACTCATCGACCTGCCGGAAATGATGGCATCGATCGGCATGCCCCGCGAGGCAGAGGGCATTCGCTTCGCCCTGCGCGGTGTCGATGCGCTCGGTGCACGCGGAGAGGTTTTTTTTGGGGACGGGGCCGCGTTCCTGGAGGATGGGTTGCGAGTTCGCGTGACCCTGCCTGAAGGCAGCTGGGAACTCGCCGCTCTGCCGGTGAAGGGGTGGAGCACGAAGTGGCCCCGTCAGCACCTTTTCCGGCTGCTGTTACTGCTGGCTGCGTGCGGGGTCGGTTTCCTGCTGTTTCGCCTGCTGCGATCCCCTGCGTACCTCCGCAGAAGCGTTGACGAGGCTGTGGCCCTGCGCCTGCATGGCGAGCGGCGCTTTAGCGATGCGATCGAGGCCCTGCAGGAGGGTTTCGCCATTTTTGATGCCGAAGAACGGCTCGTCATGTGCAACGAGCAGTTTCGGGATCTGTATGACCGGTGTGCAGAGTTGTTGCAGCCGGGTCGGACGTTCTCTGAGATCATGCGACGGGGCCTGGAGCGTGGCCAGTTCGCGATGGTGCCAAACCCCTCAGCGGAGCAGATGGAAAACTACCTGCAAGGCCGGCTGGCCCTGCACCGGCAACCGAACGTGCAATTTGAGGAGCAACTGTCCTCCGGGCGCTGGTTGCAGGTCCTGAGTCGCCCGATGCAGGATGGGGGAACCGTCACCTTTCACATCGATATCACCGAGGCAAAGCAGAAGCAACGCGAACTGGTGGACGCGCGTCAGCGCGCCGAGACGGCCAATGCGACGAAAAGCGCCTTTCTCGCCACCGTCAGCCACGAGGTAAGGACGCCGCTCAACAGTGTGATCGGGTTGTTGGGCTTGCTCTGCGAAACGCCGGATCTGCCGGCGCGCGAGCGGGAGCGCGCTGCCACCGCGCATGATTCCGCCCGTCATCTGCTACAGATCCTCAACGAGATTCTGGACATCAGCAAGATGGAGGCGGGACGCTTCGAGCTTGAACACGGGCCGTTCTGTCCCGCCGAGTCGGCGCGCGAGGTACTGCAACTGGTGGATGGCCTGGCGCGACAGAAAAACCTCGAGACGCAACTGACGCTGGAGGGAGAGGGCCTCGCGGACGCCTGCGTCATGGGCGATGAGGGACGGTTCCGCCAGGTCCTGCTGAACCTCGTTAGCAACGCGGTGAAATTTACCGACAGCGGGCGGGTGGACGTCTACCTGCGCTCAAAGGGTCTGCACGACGGAAAGCGCCATCTTGAGTTGATCGTGATGGATACCGGGATCGGCTTTGACGAGAAGGATGCCGCGAGACTTTTCCAGCCGTTTTCGCAGCTCGACAACGACGCCCGACGACAGCACGGCGGCACCGGTCTTGGACTGGCCATCTCCCATCGGCTGGTCACCATGATGGGTGGTGAGGTACGCGCCGAGGGTCGCAAGGGGATCGGCGCCGTGTTTACTGTGCGGCTCGAACTCGAGGCGGCGCAGTGTGCGGAAGAGACTGAGAGTACCGGCGCGGGCTCGCGGGACATGAGGACACCGCTGGAGCGGGGCTGGCGCAATATACGTGTGTTGCTGGTGGAGGATTCTCCCACCAATCAGATGGTTTTCCAGGCCATGCTCGAGGGGACCGGCTACCGGGTCGATGTGGCGAGCAGTGGCGAGGAAGGCCTGGAGGTGCTGGACAAACTACCCTACGACCTGGTGATGATGGATGTCTTCATGCCGGGGATGGACGGGCTGGAAACCACGCGCGCCCTGCGCAGCCTGCCGGACTGCGCGGACCTGCCGGTGATCGCGCTGACCGCCAATGCCATGCAGGGGGACCGCGAACGTTTCATCGCCGCCGGCATGGACGACTACCTGCCCAAGCCCATTGACAAGCAGGAACTGCTGCACCTGATGGCGCACTGGGCGGCGCGGGCGCTGGAACGGGAAGAGCGGGCGGCGGTGAACTGAACGAGGAAATTGCGAGGTGGAGACCCTGCGCAATAAACAAAAGCCACCGGGAGTGGGAAATCATGGAATTACTCAACCAACAGGCGCTCGAGCAACTGGAGCGCGATACTTCGCCGGAAATCGTCCCGGTCATTCTGGGCCGGTTTCTCGGCGAACTGGAGACCCGCTGTGCGGCGATTCGCGCTGCACTGGAGAGCGGTGATGCGGAACAGATCGGGCTGGAAGCGCACAGCGTGAAGTCCGCCGCGCGAACCTTCGGGCTGGAGCAGTTGTCCGAGCAGGCGCGACTGCTGGAAGCACTGGCCGATGCGGGGGCCGGAGCGGATCTGGGGAACCACGCGGGCGCGATGCTGGATGCCGCGGATGCTGCGCGCAACGCTCTTCAGACCTTCCTGGCGGGAAGTTGAACGTTTCGCAAACTGCGACAGTGGCGGCAGCATTTTCGCAGTTTGCCCGAGGCAGCACCGTTTCGACCTCTCGGCTATCCTTAAACTGCTGATATAAAACAAAAATAATATTGGCACTTTGTTTGCATAGAAACCCATGAAAACCACTGTTTCAGAGGGCGAAAGATATGGACAAGCATGCCAGGCTCGAGGAAAAGAAGGGGGCATCCGCTGTTGACGAGGGTTCGCGGGAACCCCGCGAGCAGCTTGCCATCAATGTGCTGGTGGTCGAGGACAACGACTCCGAGCGCTGGCGGTTGAGCGCAATGCTGACCAAGCTGGGGTACGGGGTGCGCGAAGCCGCCAATGCCGATGAGGCGCTCTCCACGCAGTTGCAGGCGCCCTCGGACATTGTTGTCAGTGATTGGCGCATGCCCGGCATGAGCGGGCTCGAACTGTGCGCGGCCATGAAGACCGAAGCTGACTACCGTCAGCCCTATTTCATCATGCTGACCGGCATGACCAACCCGGTGGATCTGATCGCGGGCATGGAGGCGGGTGCCGACGATTTCATCGCCAAGCCCTGTGAGGCCGAGGTGCTTCGCGTGCGGGTGCAGGCGGGTGCGCGCATCCAGCGCCTGCGCGGTGAGCAGGAACACAACAACCGCCTGATGCGTCAGCTTCTGCTGAAGGAGCGGCGGGCGATGAACAAGATTCGCGAGGATCTCGAACTGGCCGCCGAGGTGCAGCAGGATCTGCTGCCTCACGCGCACGCGCGGATTGATGGCTACGCGGTGAGCACGCTGTTCCGCCCGGCGCAGGAAGTCGGTGGTGATTTCTTCAATTACTTTCAGCTCGGGCCACACCACCTCGGGTTTTACCTGCTCGATGTCAGCGGTCACGGCGTGGCCGCTGCGATGATGTCGTTCAGCATTGCCTACCAGCTCTCCGGCGATGGCGACTCGGCGGGTTTCCTGATGCAGCCCGGCGAGCAAGGCCCGGAACCGGTTTCGCCCGCGTCCGTCGTCGCGACGCTCAACGAGCGGTTCCAGGACCGCCACGACCGGGGCCGGTATTTCACAATGGTCTACGGTGTGCTGGACATGCGCGACGGGAGTGGCCAGCTCTGCCAGGCAGGTCACCCGAACCCGCTGCTGATCGAGGCTGGCAACACAACCGTGTCGAAACTCGGTGACGGCGGGCTCCCGGCCGGCATGTTTGAGGATGCCTCTTTCAAGGATACGCCTTTCCACCTGCGCCCCGGCGACCGGTTGG
>JBFKXW010000296.1:0-4025 GCA_041637915.1 Pseudomonadales bacterium
CGGTTAGGCCGTATCTCAGCCTTTTGACGCAAACCCCAAAATGCATGTTGCATAACGTTGCCGGCGACCCGGAGGTCGCCGGCTTGTCATGAGCCTTCAACTGATTCTGGGATCGTACTTACCCTGTCGGTAGAAGCCGTTGGCCTTCCGCCAGTATCCAGTTAATGGCTTTCGTGCATTAAAGCGTAGTGTTTTTCGGCTCAGGCGTGACTGTGTGCACCCTCTCTTTGACCATCTCCCCGTGTGCGGCAAGCTGGCATTGGGCGGGGGAGGGGAATTTTTTTCGCCACAGCAGGAACAGCCGATAACCCAGATGCAATAATTGATAAGGGCCGGGTTTCGCACCGATCCAGCCCATCCAGCGCATGGCCGGTAATCTGCGCCAGATGGCGATGAAGGCGTCAGGCCCCTGGATCAGCTCACCAGCTTCGTCGCGCACATGCATGCGCGCCAGCGCGTCCTCGTGGTTGAGATCCGCTCCCAGATCCGCCTGGCTGGCCGTCGATACGTCCAAGAACCTGATTTGATCAGCGCCCCGACGACGCTGATAAAAACGAATTTCACGGCTGCAGGTGTTGCAACTGCCATCGTGATAGAGGGTGAAGCGATGCGGCGATTCAGTGCTCATGCTTTGAGGACCTCCAGTACGTTGCCGCCGGGATCGTTGATATAGCAGGAGGCTGTGCCATCCCGATGCGGCTGCAGGGTGCCAAATTCCTCCGCGCGTGGAGACGTGATTGCGAGATGGGGCGGATGCTGCTCAGGCAGGACCAGTGCCAGTTTCATGTTGGCAAACCCTAATAGCGCCCAGGTTTCGTCCTGGTAAACAATTTCGCACCGGGCGTGGGCCTGATACCAGCGTACAGCCTCTCCGATGTCGTCTACCTGGATCGCGACGTGGTCGATGTCATCCAGTGCCCTGCTTTTCAGGGCTCCTTGCCGTGCACCGGCCGCTGTGAGGTCATTACACATAATGATAGCCTATGAGCAACAAATATCTGTTCATTATTGCATCATTAGGTGGGAATCTCAACGAGTGCCGGTGTGCGTGATGGGTGTGACGCCGGTCTTTCTTGGTCAGGCGTCGTCCGCGCTCAGTCCCTCGGCCTCAAGCGTCTGCTGCAATAGTTGCTCCAGCACGTCGCGGCAGTGCGCCGAGCCGCGATAGAGGCGGGCGTGCAGTCGTTGATCCGCCTCGGAGCGACTTTCGCATTCTGCGCTGTATTGTTCGAAGGATTGCATAGCCGTGATCAGATCTGCCAGGTGGCGGGGGCACTCGCACTTCACGGCGGTCTCCATGGTCGCGAAGCGGGCCAGCTGATCCTCCGAGAAGCGAGGAGGCGCGACGGGGCGTGACAGCAGGTCTTCGATATCCCCGGCGTTTTCTGTGCCAGTGGTCTCACTGGCGCCGCGGATCCGCATGAGTAGGTCTTCCGCCTGGATCGGTGCGCGCATCAGGCTGATCTCTGGCGCATCCATCGCTCGCAGCACTTGGCTGGATGCAAAGCGGTACACAACGATCGCGGCTCTCGCGCCCAACTCGCGGCGCAATGCGTGGACGCGCGCGGCATCGTCGCGATGTAGGCTGGGCGTATATAGCGTGACGATGTCCGGTTTCTGGGTGCTTGAGGCGGCTTCTCCCGTGTTCCGGTAGTGAGTGACCTGCTGCAGCGCGCTGTCGTTGCGCACAGCTTCCAGCAGATTCTGCGTGAAGGGGCCGATCAGCATGACATGCGCGGCCGGGGTGGTGCCGGGGCGGCGCGCGCGAAACTCCCGTCTGCGCCGGCTGAGTGCGTCATCGCTGAGTTGCGCGATCTCGCTAATTGAGTCGCCGGCTTCCGTCAATTCGCGCATCACTTTCAGGCGTTCGACGTCAGCACTCGTGTAGTAACGGGTGCCGGATTCTGAGCGCTGCGGTGTCACCACGGCGTGGCGACGTTCCCAGATGCGGATGCTGCTGGCGGGAATCCCGGTCAGTCTTTCGACGGCGCCGATCTTGTAGCGAGTGTGCTCTCGAGCCATGGTGACTCTCCTTTGTATAGGTTTACATGGACTTTACCTATTCATCGTCGTCTTGGCGAGCTGATGGCAGCCCCGCCGGGCTGCAGGCTTCGTGCACGATCTGGCAAGGAAGGCAAAAAAAGAACAATCAAAATCTACTCATAAGTTGAATTTAAATGATTTAGGGTCCATAATGTTTGTCAATTACTGATTCATCCTTGTAGTGGTTAGGTTATGGAAAAGAAATTGTTCAAAAAAACAGCATCGCAGGTTTACACCGTCGGTGCGACAGCCCGTCTTACAGGTGTTTCTGCCAGCACGATCCGCAACTGGGAGCGGCGCCATGGTGCGATCGAACCGCGGCGGACCCCGCACGGTCAGCGTCGCTTCTCCTCCGAGGATGTCCAGCGCCTGAAGACCCTGTCCCGCCTGACGCAGGCAGGGCACGCGATCGGCGCGCTTGCGCAACTGCCCGATACCGAGTTGCGGCGGCTGGAGGAAGAACTGGACAGGAGTGCGTTGCCCGATAGCAGTGCCGATAGCAGTGCCGATAGCAGTGCCGATAGCGAGCGGTTAACCGTCATCACCGTGGGCGCTCGTGCGGGCGCCCACGTGCAGGCGCTTTCGGAGAGCCATTCCGCGCTGGGTCTGGTGCGGCAATTCACGCACGCGGACGACTTGCTGCGGGAGGACGGTGAACTGTTCTGCGACATATTGGTCGTGCACGCCACACAGGTCAGTCCGGCAACGGCAGAGTGGCTCCACGCGCTACGCTTGCGGGTGCGGCCCGTGCATGTAGTCCTCGTGTACGAGTTTGCCCGGCTGGAGGATGCGCGCAGGCTGCGCGATGGGAATACGAGCGTACTGCAGGGGTTTGGTCATCTGGAACAGTTCATCCGAGTCTGGCTCCCAATACACGCTGCGCCGAAGTTGTTGCAGAGGCCGGTCGTAGCAGAGCGGTCCCAGGGCGGCATGGAGGCGGGCGAGCGTCAGTACGCCTCCAAAGAGCTATCGGAGTTGCAACATGCAGAAACCGGTGGGTTGCTGTGCGACTGCCAGCGACATCTCGCGCGCATGCTGCAAGAAATCTATGACTTTGAGGACTACACCGATCAATGTGCGGACATGACTGAACAGGATCGTCAGGCGCACCAGGAAATTCGCGCACGCATGCTCCATGCGCGGAAGCAGGTCGAGGCCTCCCTCCAGGTGGCCTACGAGCACGCCGTGCATGCGCACGGGAACGAACCCACCACCGAGGAGGTAGAAAGCCATGTTGAAGCAAAGTGTCGTTGAAGTGGAGCCGGGGCAGGTTTCGATGGCGGTGAGCGAACATTGTCCGCATTGCACGCCACGGGAAGCCCTGGGATTCAAATTCTCTATGGCCTTCCAGCCAATCATCGATCTGCGCACCTGCGAGGTGTTCGCGCATGAAGCGTTGGTGCGCTGTATGGGGGGAGAGTCCGCCGCCAGCGTGCTCGCAAATGTGAACGATGAAAACCGCTACCGGTTCGATCAGGAGTGTCGGCGGAAGGCGATTCGCATGGCGGCAGAGCACGGAATGGAGTCCGCGCTGAGTATCAATTTCCTGCCAAATGCGGTGTATGAGCCGGCCAACTGCTTGCGTGCAACGCTCTCGGCAGCGCAAAAATACAATTTCCCGCGCGGGCAAATTATTTTCGAGATCACCGAGAATGAACGGATCGTGGATCCCGGCCATCTGGTGCAGATTATCCAGGAATACCGGGCGCAGGGTCTCCGCACCGCTATTGATGACTTCGGTGCCGGCTACTCCGGACTGAACCTGCTCGCCGAGTTTCAGCCTGACCTGATCAAACTGGACATGGGGCTCGTACAGGGGATTCACGGCAACCGCAAACGGATCGCAATTCTTAACAATACCGTCTCCATGTGTCGTGATCTGGGGATTGAGGTGATCGCTGAGGGAATCGAGGATGAGCTGGATCTTCACGCAGTGGAGGAGGCCGGTGTGTATCTCGTTCAAGGATTCCTGTTCGCGAAGC
>JBFKXW010000297.1:0-4012 GCA_041637915.1 Pseudomonadales bacterium
ATCTGGTCTCGAACTGGATGCTGCTGGGCATGCCGATCACCCGCGCGTACAGGGCCTCGAACACGACCGTCAGGGTGTCGCCGCCGAACATCTGCGGGAACAGTTTGATCAGGGTGAACTGCGCCTGCCAGAAGTCCAGAGGCATTTGCCCGTCACCCGCCTTGCCGCGCGCAATCGGCGCGGCCAGGTCATACGCGCAAGGGCCGGTATAGCCACCGTTGGCCCCGTTGGCACCCTGACCCGCGGCGATACACGCCGGGTCACAGTCTTCAACGTTCGGATCACAACCCAGACCATTGGAAAGATTGATATCCCCGGGCGTCACCAGACCCAATCCCGTCGGGCCCAGGTTGATCGCAGCAGCGCCAGCGGCGGCATATTTTGCTTCCCCGGTGTTGTTGCCACAGAAACCGGTAAGATCCAGCTGGCGCAACGAACACCGCAGGTTGCCCGTCACAGGCACAGCGAGATCAATCCAGGCTGCCACGTCGATCAGCGCCGGCAGCGAAAACTGCATCGGCATGTCTTTCTTGAGCGAAACCTCGCCTTGCAGCGTCCAGCCACCGGGAATATTGCCTGCGAATGAGAAGCCATAAGCCCAGAGGTCTTCGGCATACGCAACCCGCGTATCCGGGAACAGCTCCGGGTTGGATGCCATCAGACCGGTAACCGAGGGGCAGGGCGTCGCTGTCGCAGCGCAAACGGCATCGCCGGCGTTCGGCACGAAGCCCGCCCGGTTCGCGCCCACGTGCGGCAGTCGGCTGTGATAACGCACCGCATACAGGCTGAACTGTGTGTAGTTCAGCGAGGGTACGGTCAGTTGCAGGCGGAGACCGAACTCACCACCGTCGTCCGCAAACAACGTCTTGCTGTTCTTGACACAGAAACCACCCAAGGCCGGCGCATCTTCGGTTCCCGTGATCGGCCCGGTCAGATCCTCGTCGTGGAAGCTGAGGTTGGTCGGGGTGCCATCCAGGCAAACCAGCCCCTGCCCGGAGTCATTCACACCCGCACCGGTGTAGTTGTTAACCGCGAAGAAGCTGCCGCCCGGCGGGAGCACCACCGGCTCATGGTCGTATTGGTAATAGGCTTCCATCGCGAGATTTTCGCTGATGCCGAACGATGCAAAGGCCAGTCCAACCGGCTTGAACAATTCGCGCAGTTCGAAGCCAGGCGAGAACAGGCGCACCAGGTCCACTGGATTCGTGATGCCGATACCGGGGAGGAACGTCGACTGACCCCAGTTGATGACCTGTTGCCCTACCCGGACCGTGAGTGGCCGGTCCGCAATGAACGTATCCCAGGCCACATAGGCATCCAAAGCACGCAGATCGACACCTATTTCCTCTTCGGCATCATCGTTGAAGGTCACTTTCTCCGGCGCACCATAATTCGCGGGATCAAAACCATTCGCCTGATAGTGCGTGCTGACGTAAGGCTCACGGCTCTGGTTCATGATTTCCCAGTCGTAGAAATACAACAGGCGGGTAAACGCCGTGAACTCACCCCAGTTGGCCTGAATATCGGTGGTCCCCTTGAACTGGTTTGCATACACGCCGCGCTTGAAGGCGAGATGACCCGCATCGTCGTTGGGGGAACTGTTCTTTCCACCGTTACTGCAACTGGTGTCGCCTTGCGTACAGGCGGGCGCATCGCCACTTTCAACTGCCGGCAACAGTTCACCGCCGTAGATGATCTGATCTGATGTATTTTCAGTGCCGATATTCACGCCATACGTCAGGCTGTGCGACACATTGACGAACACGTCACCATCAAAAAACTCAAGCTCCAGTGCCTTGGCGGGGCTGGAAACCAGCGCACTGGTCAGGAGCAGGGACGCGATGAGGCGCGGAAGCGAAGGCGAGTACTGCGACATGAAGACGCTCCAGATGGCGATTTCGGGAAGTGTCCGGTGCCGTCACACCAAACAAAGTCTCCTTTCTAAATAGTTGAAGGATGCCTTGCCGTCAAAGCAGTGGGCCTGACAAGTCGCTGATTTTTAAAATTTTATTAGAATTTCCGCAGAGCGAGAAAATCGCAAAATTTTGCTGAAAGGCGAAACGCAGGTGCGCACGCCGGACTACCTGCGCGGAAAAATGGACAACCAGGGCATGCGTGCGAGCCCCAGGGAATCCTGTACCCTGCGCCCACTCCAGACCATCAGCAGTTCATCCAGCATGAGCAGGGTCAGCCCCCAGATGCGACGCCCCTCAAAGAAGTAACAGGGTAGCGGCCAGCGGACCCGGCCCAGTTTCCAGATCATGCGATCGCGATTGACCGGGTTGCCAAGAAACGCGAGCGGCACCCACACCAGTTCGACCACTTCATGATTGCTGTCCCAGATTGCACGGCCCTGCAGGCGGAACACGTGCGGTGTGACCGCCATGGGCGCCCACTTCTCATGACGGCGCGTCACCACATCGGACAGCCTGCCGATGTACTGGCCGGAACGTTGCAGGTCGAGCCCGGTTTCCTCGAAGGTCTCACGCGCGGCGCAATCCCGCGTGGTCTGATCCTGGGGTTCCATGCGGCCACCGGGAAAAGACATGTGCCCGGACCAGGGGTCTCCGGCACGCTTTGCCCGTCGCATCAGCAGGACTTCCACACCGTGCTCGGAGTGCTCGCGCAACACCACGGCGACGGCAGAGCGCGCCATGCGGCGCCGGCCCGGCATCCGGCGACTGCGTCGGGGTTCGATCGTCGCGCAGAGCTGGTCGAGGTCAGGCACAGTCATCGGCGTGCGTTTCCTGCCGGATCTGCTCATACAGGTCTCGCAGATCCATGCGCACGTTCTTGCGCAGTTCTGCTGCGCGCCACCAGGCACGCGCCTCCTTTCCCTGGGGGTCCAGTTTCGGCACCGGCGTGGGACGCCCGTTGTCGTCCATCGCCACCATCGTGAAATAGCAGCTGTTGGTATGGCGACGCTTGTGGGTGTGAATGTCCTCTGCCAGCACCTTGATGCCGATCTCCATGGAAGTGCGACCGGTGTAATTCACACTCGCCTTGAACGTCACCATCTCGCCGACCCGGATCGCCTCGTTGAACGTCACCGAATCCACAGAGAGCGTGACGCAGTAATGACCGGCATATCGCGCAGCACAGGCATAGGCGACCTGATCCAGCAGCTTCAGCAGGTTCCCACCATGCACATTGCCGGAGAAGTTCGCCATGTCGGGTGTCATCAACACCGACATCTCCATTTGCCGGCGCTCTTCCATGGTGGGCGGCGCAAACTCCATGACACCTCTCCGATGCCTGTCCATTTGCTTTCAGTCTAGGCGTTTATACTGAAGCACGTGGCAGGAAAGATTTCTGCAAAACGTCGTAACGGAGAATGGAGCATGACGTCGGAGAGCCTGGTCGAACAGGCCAAAGCAGCCTACCAGCGCTTGTGGGATGCCAATACCCGGGAGCTTTCACAGGCGCGATCCGTCATGCTGCGCGGTGCGCAGATTATCGTAGCGGTTATCCGCGACATCACCGATGGGCAACTCACCCTGCGCGCCATGAGCCTGGTCTACACCACCCTGCTCTCAATGGCGCCGTTGCTGGCCCTGAGTTTTTCCGTCCTCAAGGCGTTGGGCGCGCATAACGAAGTCAAACCCATGTTGATGAACTTCCTCGCACCGATGGGTGAGAAAGGTGTGGAGGTCGCCAACAACGCCATCCTGTTTGTGGAGAACATCAAGGTCGGCGTGCTCGGATCTGTCGGGCTGGGGCTGCTCATTTATACCGTCATCTCTCTCGTGCAGAAGATCGAGACAGCCTTTAATTTCATCTGGCACATCCAGCGCACCCGTTCATTCGCGGAACGGTTCCGGGACTACCTCAGTGTCATCGTGATCGGGCCTGTGCTGGTCGTATCCGCCCTGGGCATCACGGCGTCGACCATGAACTCCTCTGTCGTACAGGCAGTGGCAGCGGTGGTGCCGTTTGGCACCGACCTGTTGCTGCTGATCACGCGCCTGATCCCCTACCTGATGATCACGGCGGCATTCACCTTCGTCTACAT
>JBFKXW010000298.1:0-4011 GCA_041637915.1 Pseudomonadales bacterium
GACCGCGACGCGCTTGCCGCGGAAATCGTAGCCGTGATCCCAGGCCGCGCTATGGATCTTCTCGCCGCGAAAGCGTTCCATTCCATGGATAGCCGGAAAACTCGGACCGGCTAGCGGTCCGGAGGCCATGATCAGCACCCGCGCGCGGTACGTCTCTGTATTGGTACAGCGGACTGCCCAGTCGCCGTGCCGCTCATCGAATTGCAGGGACACCACGTCGCGGCCGAAGCGGATGTCTTCCCGCAAGCCGTATTGCTGACTCAGACCCACGATATAGGACTGAATCTCATCGGCGCGGGAATACGTGCGAGACCAGTCCGGGTTGGGTGCAAAGGAAAGCGAGTACAGATCGGAGGGAATGTCGCAGCCCACACCCGGATAGGTGTTGTCCCGCCAGGTGCCGCCCACCTCCTGCGCCCGTTCCAGCAACACGATATTCCGGATGCCTGCCTTGCGCAGTTGCAGGGCGGTGCCGAGTCCGCAGAGACCGGCGCCAATGATCAGCACATTGCTGGTCTCGGTGGCGGCAGGGGCGGGTCGCCGTTCCATGGTGCCCATGACAGGTTCCTCGGTGATCAGACAATTGTCCGGGTGGTCATGCCAAGCCAGTCCGGGTCACGGCCACGCGCCCGGGCTGGCAGATGATCGGAAAGACTGACCAACAGGTTGGCGAGAAGGTGGTAGGGGTGGGCGTCATTCACCAACATCTTGGCGTGCTCCCGAACCGTCAGGTACATCGGGTTCTTCTTCAAAGCCGGACTGCGGTCGCCTATTTCCTGATAGCGCCGGAACGCTTTCTTCAGACGCTCACTGCCAAGACCCATGGTCTGCAGGGATGCGCGCGCGCGTTGAAGCAGCGGAAAGTACGTGAACAGGGTCGTGCCCAGGACCAGGGGCTGGCCCATGTTGCCGACGAACTCGACCAGATTTTTCAGATAGGGGCCCTGGCCGATATTCTCCAACACGTGAAAATCCACGCCCAGATGACGTGCTTCATCGGCATTGATTCGCTCAAAGACCTCGTGGCAGAGCGGGTCCTCGACTTTCTCCAGAAAGAACTTCAGCAATGCTCCGTCCAGCGCGATCTCCAGCATGGGAATGACGGCGCCGAGTACCGACAATGGCAGGTTGTCCGCATAGCGGTCGAGGAACTTGATCGCCATCTGAATGTTGATGTTGGGCAGGGGGCGCTCTCCCGGCTCGATCATGCCCCAGCGTTCCATGAGTTTCAGTTCCGCATTGGCATGCCGCTGCTCTTCCGCCTGGAACAGCCGGTAAATACGCTTCAGCGTGGCGTCGTCTGTGGCCTGGGCAAGCGCCCCGAAGCCGCGTGAGCCGATCTGTTCGATCCACACCAGGTCCGTCATGAACGGCTTGAACTCGGCACGCTGGTCCGGCGTCATGGTCTCTGCGCCGGGCTGCTCCCAGTCGAAGTCCGAGAGTGTCCAGTGCCCGGCCTCGGCCTTGGCGAGAATTGCGGCAAGATCAATCTGCATGCGATCGTCCTCCATGATCAGGCTGGCTGCGTACCGCTGGGGCGAGGCGGCCTGTCTCGGGCGCATTTGCATCACGGGCCCATACACTCTAAGTTAATGCGAACATCTGTTCGCATTCAATTCGCATTTGCTGATGCGCAAGCAGCCCCGACAAAAGCGTTCGCAGGCCATGGTGGACGACATTCTGGAAGCCACCATGATCAGCGTTGCGCGACATGGCCTGGAAGCCACCACCACGCGCCGGGTGGCGGAAATTGCCGGGATCAGCGTGGGCTCCCTGTATCAGTATTTTCAGGACAAGGAAGAACTGTTCGAGGCGGTGCAGGAGCGTATGACCGAGGCGGTGCTGCAGCGGGTTGTGCAGGTGATTCCCACCTTGCCGGCGAACAACCTGCGGGAGTCTGTTCGCATCCTGCTCTATTCCGTGGCCGATCTGTTGGATGAGAAGGATGGCCGCTACCTGGCATTGCTGCGGGAGTGGAACCAGGTTGGCATGCGTACCGGTGTGGAACGAATCGAATCGAAGATGATGGAGATCATCGGAATGCAGGCTGCGGGGCGCTGGGATCGTTCGGTGGTGCGACGCCTGCCGTTGATCTCCTACGTGCTGATCAATGCAGTCATCTTCAATCTGGTCCGCTACTTTGCTGCGCCCAGCCCCTATTTTTCCCGTGCGGATTTGATTGATGCGCTGGCGGACTTGGTCAGTGCGCAGATCAATTCTGCCCCGGGGACTTCCTGATCAAAGCCTGAGTTGCCCGGCGCGGTGGTGACAACCCCACGCACGGTAGTGACTCGCTGCACCCTGCAGTGTGGCGGCGGCTTCCTGGCTCGCGCCCCGCGCATCCAGCAGATGCGCCAGTCGTTCCTCGGCGAACGCCTGATACGGCAGATTGCGATACAGGCCGGCCTCCCGCGATGCCGCGCGGTACAGCATGAGTGCCAGATCGTCATCGTCACGGAGCCAGGCCAGTTCTGCATCCACCAGCGAGTGCAGGTGGGCGTAATTGGCCGGGCAGCCAGCTGCGGCTCGTGCGATCAGTGAGGCTGCGGCCTGTACACGCTCCCCTCGGTCTTCGTCCTCGCAGGGCGCCAGGCCATGGAGCAGACAGTAGACCTCCATGAAGTGAAATTCGATCATTTGCGGCGTGCCCCGCAGCGTCGAGGCATGGCGGCGGGCTGCCTCGAGCAGTTCAGCAATTGCCTGGTTCTCCGCTCGCCAGAAGGCAATGTGCAGCCGGAACTGCTCAATCCAATCCCCGAGTACCGGATTCATGGCTTGCACGGCGCCCTCGTCCAGTTGGAAAACCTTCTGCAGCGGGATCTTTGCGGGTGAAGCCTGCAGGGCGCGTGTATGCCGGCCAAAGATTTCGAACGTCAGGGACAGGAACGGCAGGCGTGCTGCGTCCGCCTGCAACTGACACTGCAGAATACGATCTGCCGATGTTTGCAGTGGCGCGCCAGAGGTCAGGTGCAGCAGTGTCGCGTTGCCAAGGCTGGACAGGGCGACCACCAGATTCCCGATACGGTGTGCAGCCGGACTGCTGTGCTCAAGCAGTTCCGCACACTCGCTGAATGGCCTTCGGTAATGCAGTGCACGCAGGACAATGGCGAGATTGCTGCAGGTGTGCGCGCGGTCTTCAATCGCATAGTCCGGTCGGGAAATGGCCTCCAGGGCCAACTGGCCGGCCTGGTCGATGCGATGGGAAATGCCCAGAAAAAATACATAGGCGCAGAGCGGAAAATAATTCCCGGTCACCCGGCCCTCGATCAGCATCAGTTTCATGGCAGTCAGGCAGATGTACCCGCGCAGCAGCTGGTTACCGGACAGGTACGTGCTGGCGACAAACTCCGGCAGAATCTGAAACGCGAATCGCGTCATTTCATCGTTGGTGATCTGCAGGTTCGAGAGCCAGTCTTTCGACCGCGCACGCAACTGAAGCTCAACTTCGCGATCCAGCTGCGCAAAGTCTGCAGAGGTGACCTGGCCGGAGTCAGGCAGGCCGGGAATACAAATCTGCAGCGCCTGATATCCAGTCTGCTCGCTCTGCTTGAGGTTCGCCTGTGCGAGGTGTTGTGCGCAGCGGATCCAGAGCAACTCGGCGCGTTGGATCGGCAGCAGATTGTGCTGCATCAGTCGCGCGAGGAGCGCATCCAAATCTGCATCTGCATCTGCATCTGCATCAGTCTCCGCATAGTGCGCCGATTCCAGCACGTTGCGTGCAAGCGCAAAAGCAAGAATGCGATGATCCTCCCAGGCTGCATCGCCCAGCAGTTCCAGACCGGATTTGCTGTACAGGTACATGCGCTTCCAGGCCGTCAGGCGACGGGCGACACCGGATGCCCGCAGCATCACCAGGCTGGCAGCCTCCCGTTCCGGGTGTTTCTCCAGAAGTGAGCGCGCCCGATACAGGTGGCCGGCAGCATCGAGGGTGTCAGCCGGTCGCTTTCGGTCCGCGAGCAGCCAGCCGATGCGTATATGTACCTCGAGCCGTACTGCCTGATCCTGCAGACC
>JBFKXW010000299.1:0-3977 GCA_041637915.1 Pseudomonadales bacterium
CCGGAGATTTTCCTGGTGCAGGTGCGGGCCATGCTGCGCGCCAGTGAGGGTCTGAACAACCTGCGCATCATGCTGCCGATGATCTGCAATGTGCTGGAGGTCGAGGAGGCGCAGCACTTCATCCACCGTGCACTTCACGAAGTGCGCGAGGAGGGCGCAAACGTTGCCATGCCAGATGTCGGGGTGATGGTGGAAGTGCCCTCGGCAGTGTATCAGGCACGCCATCTGGCGCGCCGCGTGGATTTCCTGTCCGTGGGCAGTAACGACCTGACCCAGTACCTGCTTGCCGTGGACCGCAACAATGCGCGCGTCTCAGATCTGTATCACCCGTATCACCCGGCAGTGCTGCAGGCGCTCAAGCAGGTGGCCGACGACGCACACATGGAGGGCAAGCAGGTCAGTATCTGTGGGGAGCTCGCAGGCGACCCCGGCGCCGCCCTGCTGCTGATGGCCATGGGCTATGACATCCTGTCGATGAACGCAGCCAACCTGCCCAGGGTGAAATGGGTAGTGCGTAATTTCACGCTGCATGAATCCAAACAACTGCTGGATGAAGTGATGCGCATGGATAATCCCTACGTGATCCGTTCGTATCTGAATTATGTGCTCGAGCGAGCCGGCTTTGGCCGCCTGTTGCGTCCAGGCCCCTTACTCGCGACGGCCGGGCAGCGCGAGGACGAAGTGCCGGCGATCGCTACCAGCCCTGAGATCCCGGCAACGTAAAAACGAACTCCTGTCGCTTCAGTGGCAGGCCGAAGTAGGTGTAATTCTGCTCCGTCACCGCCACTTCCCCGTTGGCACGGATGGTCAGTGCGGTGCTGGCACGGGTGCCGTACAGGGGACTGCGGATAAATCGGGGGGACAGCATGCGTTCCAGTTTCCGGCCCACGCCGGTGTTGGGCAATTGCTCGTCCTGGGCACGCTGTCCGTGGCGCAGCAGGCGGACCATTTCTGCATGCGGGTGTCCGTCCGCCGCGCTCTGTGCGAGTGCCCGTTTGCCCTCCTCTACCTTGAACCACGGCGTATCGAGCACATCATTGCTGAGTCCGTACAGCCCCGGTGTGAGCCGGCTCGCCGGCCCGGCGTCACCGCGGTTGCCCAGGTACCAGAGCCCGCTCGCGTCCCCCACCAGCAGGTTGAAGCCGCCATACCGGTGACGGCTCTCCTGAGCCGTCTGGATCCACGCCGCCGGCGGCAGGCTGGACTGCAGGAAGTCCAGCGTCAGGCGGCCCCGCGACAGCCGGTCGGCGCGGGTGTCGGGGGGTTCCCGGTAGTTGGTGACTGCTGCGAAGCGGCCGGAGCGCGTGACACCGAGCCAGGTGCCGCCCTCCCGCCGATCCTGGCCGGCGAGCAGTTGCGGATCTTCCGGCCAGAAACGCATCGGCCGGGTCGGGCGACGATAAAACTCATCCCGGTTGGCGGCCAGCGCCAGTGAGAATCCCGGCGTCTGTTGATAGGAAAAAAGAATCAGGCACATGGCGGGGACCCGGTCTGCTTGGTGTCCTGCGCCACAGGCTTCCGGTATGGTGGCGCAAAAACAAGGAACCCGGAATCTACATGGTTTTCATCCTTTATGCCCTGCTGGGTGCGTTCGCAGGCACGATTGCCGGCCTGTTTGGCGTTGGCGGTGGCCTGATTATCGTGCCTGTACTGGTGTTCATGTTTGAGTTGCAGGGCGTTGCGCCGACGGTGCTCACCCACATGGCGGTGGGTACCTCGCTGGCCACCATCGTGATCACCTCCCTGAGCTCAATTCGCCAGCACAACAAGAATCGGGCGGTGCGCTGGGACCTGTTTCCACTGCTGGCAGGGGGCATGGCTTTGGGTGCACTGGTGGGCGCCTTCACCGCGGATCTTCTGAGTGGCGCGGCCCTGCAGATCTTGATCGGTGTCTTCGCGATCATCATCGCGGCGCAGATGGCATTCGGCCGGCCACCCCGGCCGAGCCGCACGCTGCCGGGCGCTCCGGGACAGTTCGGCATCGCTTCCTTCATTGGCTGGGCGTCCTCCATTTTCGGCATCGGTGGCGGTTCGCTTTCCGTGCCTTTCCTGGTGTATTGCAATGTGGTCATGCAGCACGCCGTCGGCACCTCGGCAGCGCTCGGTCTGCCGATCGCGATCAGTGGTGTCGTCGGGCATGCCTGGGCTGGCTGGGGGCAGCCGGATCTTCCGCCTCTGGCTTTTGGCTATGTCTACTTGCCCGCCTTCATCGGTATCGTCGCGACCAGCATTTTTTTCGCGCGTCTCGGTGCTACACTCGCCCACCGGCTGGATCCGCTGGTTTTGAAGCGCACCTTTGCCGGTCTGCTGGTGCTGGTGGGCCTGCGCTTCCTGCTCAGCAACCTGTAACGCAGATTCCCGCATGCAGTATCCCAACATTGACCCGGTCGCGTTTTCTCTGGGCCCATTGCAGGTGCATTGGTATGGCCTGATGTACCTGCTTGGTTTTGCGGCCTGCTGGTACCTGGGCAAGGCGCTGATGCGCCGCCACAACCTGCCCTGGAGCGAGGATCAGTTTGCCGACATGGTGCTCTACGGGGCCGCCGGCGTGGTGCTCGGAGGCCGGTTTGGCTACGTACTGTTTTACAACTTCGAACAGTTCCTGCGGGATCCGTTGTGGCTCTTTGCGGTCTGGGAAGGCGGCATGTCTTTCCACGGTGGTCTGCTCGGGGTGATCATCGCGCTGGCACTGTATGCCCGAAAACTCGGTGTGTCGTTCTGGCAACTGACCGACTTCGCAGCGCCGCTGACCCCGATCGGGCTCGGTGCCGGTCGTTTCGGCAACTTCATCGGCGGTGAGCTGTGGGGGCGACCCACCGATCTGCCCTGGGGCATGGTGTTCCCGCGTGCGGATACGCTGCCCCGTCATCCGTCGCAGCTCTATGAAATGGCGCTGGAGGGTATTCTGCTGTTTGTCATCCTCTGGTGGTTCTGTCAGAAGCGCCGTCCACGCATGGCAGCCTCCGGGCTGTTCCTGAGTGGTTATGCCAGTTTCCGGTTTCTGGTGGAGTTTGTCCGGGAGCCCGACAGCCACATCGGGTTCCTGTTCGGCGGCTGGTTTACCATGGGCATGTTCCTTTGCCTGCCCATGTTTCTCCTCGGTATCATGCTGCTGTTCCTGGCGTACCGGCGCGCGGAGGCCGTCTCCTCATGAAGCAATATCTGGATCTGCTACGCATGGTGCGTACGCAGGGCTCGGACCGGGGTGACCGCACCGGCACCGGCACGCGCTCGGTTTTCGGCTATCAGATGCGCTTCGACCTGGCAGCCGGTTTTCCGCTGCTCACCACGAAGAAGCTGCACCTGAAATCGATCATCCATGAGTTGCTCTGGTTCCTGCGCGGCGACACCAATATCGCCTACCTGAAAGAGCACGGCGTCAGCATCTGGGATGAGTGGGCGGATGAGAACGGTGAGCTCGGTCCGGTGTACGGTGCCCAGTGGCGCTCCTGGCCCACTGCAGACGGCCGCCAGATCGATCAGATTCAGCAGGTGCTCGATGCGATCCGCGACAACCCCGAATCGAGGCGGCTGCTGGTCTGCTCCTGGAATGTCGGGGAGGTGGAACGCATGGCACTGCCGCCTTGTCACTGCCTGTTCCAGTTCTACGTGGCGGACGGGCGCCTGTCCTGCCAGCTGTATCAACGTAGCGCTGACATCTTCCTCGGCGTGCCCTTCAACATCGCTTCGTATGCCCTGCTGACCATGATGATGGCGCAGGTCACGGACCTGCAGCCGGGCGATTTTGTGCACACCCTCGGCGATGCGCATCTGTATGCGAATCATTTTGAACAGGCAGACCTGCAGCTTACGCGGTCCCCCGGTCCGCTTCCGCAAATGCGCATCAACCCGGATGTCAAAGACCTGTTTGGTTTCCGTTTCGAGGACTTCAGCCTCGAGAACTATCAGGCTGAACCCCATATTCGCGCGCCGGTGGCGGTGTAACAGCTTGGCCGAGATTCCCCTCGCACTGATCG
>JBFKXW010000300.1:0-3967 GCA_041637915.1 Pseudomonadales bacterium
ACGCCGGACAGATGCAGGAGTTTCTCAGTGAGCAGGAAGGTCGCGTAGGTCAGAAAGATGGTGATCAGCACCGCGGACTGGGCATCCCGAAACCGGCGCAGCAACAGCCAGCCGATTGCTGCGGCGAGCAGGCCACAGAGCAGGCCGCCGAAGAACACCACCAGAAACTGCTGGGCGCCGTCCCACGCCGTGACCACGCGATCTGGATGTTGCGCAACGGACAGCAGCAGCCCGAACAAGACGATCGCCGAGGCATCATTGAACAGGCTCTCCCCCTCCAGCAAAGTGCGCACCGAGTCGGGGGCGCCCGCCTGTTGCAGGTTGGCGAGCACACTGGCTGGGTCGGTAGCGGCGAGGATGGCGCCGGCGATCAGCGCCGCAATCCAGGGGAAACCACCAGGGTGGCCGATACCAAGATAGAGCAGCAGCGCCGCCAGCAGCGTGGTTCCGAGCATGACGCCCACCGCCAACAGCAGGATGCGTGGCAGTTGCCGCAGCAGCGCCCGCTGATCGATTTGGAAGGCCGCCGCGAACACCAGCACCGGCAGGAACACGAAAAACACCAGTTGTTGGAAACTCTCGGCGCGCAGGCCGGTATCCAGCCCCTGTGCAACGATGACCTCCGAGCCGGCGAATCCAAGCAGAACCAGCACCGCCGGCAGCGGCAGATGCAGCAATCGCGCAGCGGGCCGTGCCAGCAGGATGCCGGCCAGCAACAGCAGGAATGTCCCCAGCAGTTCGATGACGCTCATGCGCTGTCCGCCTTGGCTGACCGGTGAGCCACCCGGCTGCCTTGCCGCTGCCCGTTTGCCGCTCCATACTTCCGACTCCCAGGCGCCGCCCGGCGCGGCCCGAATCAAACCCGCTGGAGGTTCCGGATGAGCGAAGTACGCAAAGTGGCCGTCATTGGTGGCGCCCGCATTCCTTTCTGCAGATCAAATACCGACTATGCCAACCTTTCCAATCTAGACATGCTGACGCGCAGCCTGCAAGCGCTGAGTGATAAGTACAAGCTGCATGATCAGGTGATTGAGGAAGTGGTCGGTGGCGCTGTCATCACCCATTCGCGGGACTGGAATCTGGCACGGGAAGCAGTGCTCGGAACATCCCTGTCCCCGCTGACGCCGGGTGTGACCCTGCAGCAGGCCTGTGGCACCAGCCTGCAGGCGGCGCTGGGCCTGGGAGCCAAGATCGCGACCGGGCAGATTGACAGTGCGATTGCCTGCGGTACAGATACCACCAGCGACGCGCCGATCGTGCTTTCCAAAAAGTTCAACCGCCGGTTGCTCAAGGTGAACGCAGCCAAGACGGGCAAGCAACGTCTGAAGGCGTTCAAGGGATTCCGCCTCAAAGAACTGGCCCCCTCGGCGCCCGGCGCGGGTGAGCCCCGAACGAAGAAGTCCATGGGGCAGCACTGCGAAATGATGGCGCAGGAGTGGGGGATCAGCCGCGCTGATCAGGATCAACTGGCGATGGAAAGTCACCAGAAACTGGCTGCCGCGTACGACGCCGGTTTTTACGATGATCTCGTGTTTCCCTGCGAGGGCGTGTCGCGTGACAACATCCTGCGCCCGGATACCACCATCGAAAAGCTGGCCGGGCTGCGCAATGCATTCGACAAGTCGGATAAGGGCACGCTGACCGCTGGCAACAGCACCTCCTTCACGGATGGCGCGGCGAGTGTTCTGCTGGCCAGCGAATCGTGGGCCGAGGAGCATGGACTGCCGGTGCAGGCTTATCTCACCTATGGCCGGAATGCAGCGGTCGACTTCGTGGGCAAGAACGAAGGGCTTCTGATGGCACCGACGGTGGCGGTCTCCGAAATGCTGGATCAGGCCGGGATCGCATTACAGGACTTCGATTTCTACGAGATCCACGAGGCGTTCGCGGCGCAGGTGCTGTGCACCCTGGCAGCCTGGGAATCTGCGGACTACTGCCGGGACCGGCTGGGCCGCAAGAATGCCATGGGTTCCATTGATCGCGCCAAGATGAATGTGAACGGCAGCAGTCTCGCCGCAGGGCATCCGTTCGCAGCGACCGGGGCGCGTATTCTGGGCACGCTCGGGAAGATCCTTGAGGAAGCGGGCAGTGGGCGCGGCCTGATCTCGGTCTGCACCGCCGGTGGCATGGGCGTATCGGCCATCCTGGAACGCCCGTAAGGCGGTCACCGGCATGCCCGCCATGCTCAACACGTTCGACCATCTCATCACGCCGCTGGAGGCGTTTTATCACTGGGAGGATACGAAGCCAGACGAGGTCTGGCTTCGTCAGCCACTCGGCAGCGCGGTCCGGGAGTACACCTGGCGTGAGGCGGGTCGGCAGGCGCGTTGCATGGCGTCTTACCTGCGTTCCCTCAATCTGCCGTCGGGTTCCCACATCGGCCTGTTCTCGAAGAACTGTCCGCATTGGATCATGGCGGATCTGGCGATCTGGATGGCCGGGCATGTCAGTGTGCCGCTTTACCCCACCCTGAATACCGAGACGATTCGATACACGCTGAGCCATAGCGACTGCAAGGTGTGTTTTATCGGTCGACTGGATCACTGGTCAGCAATACGAACCGGGATTCCGGACAGTGTGCGGTGCATCGGTTTCCCCTACGGGACAGCCCCGGAGCTGCCGTGCTGGGATCGACTGGTTGAGGACAACGAACCGGTAGCGGGCGATCCACCGCGGTATCTGGAAGAGGTGGCCACGATTATTTATACCTCGGGTACGACCGGTAACCCGAAGGGCGTGGTGCACAAGTTCCTGGCACCCGCCTATGCGCTGGCGGGCATCCTGTCCGTGTTCCCGCTGCGGCAGGAACGCTTTTTCTCCTACCTGCCGCTCTCGCATGTGGCTGAACGTGCGTTTGTCGAGATGGGCAGCCTTTATACCGGCTCGGTGGTGACGTTTGCGGAATCTCTGGAAACCTTCGCGGAAAACCTCCGCGATGGGGCGCCGACGCTCTTCCTGGGTGTGCCGCGCATCTGGACCAAGTTCCAGGAGAAGATTCTCGCGCAGATTCCCGCCGAGCGTCTGAACCTGTTGCTGCGCGTGCCGATTGTGAGCCGGTTGTTGCGCCGGAAGATTCGTGCGGCACTTGGATTGCAGAATTGCCGTTATGGCCTCTCCGGTGCGGCGCCGATCACGCCGGAACTGCTGGCATGGTATGACCGCCTGGGCATTGAAATCCTGGAGGGTTACGGGATGACCGAAAACTTCGGGTATTCCCACTTTTCGTTTCCCGGCAATCGCCGGATTGGCTCTGTCGGGCAGGCGGTACCCAACGCCTCGGTGCGGATCAGCGAGGAGGGGGAAATCCAGGTCAAGAGTCCATGCAGTCTGGTGGGCTACTACAAGGAGCCGGAGAAAACCCGTGAAGTTTTTGCCGATGGTTACCTGCGCACGGGCGATCAGGGGGTCATAGAGGGGGAAGACTTTCTGCGGATCACCGGTCGCATCAAGGACATCTTCAAGACGACCAAGGGCAAGTATGTGGTTCCCAGCCCGATCGAGCAGCAGATCGAACAGGACCCGCTGATCGATCAGATCTGCCTGGTCGGCGTCAATATTGCCCAGCCGGTCGCGCTGGTGCGGCTGTCCGAAGTGGCGCTCAATCTGGACAGTGTTGGCATCACCCGGCAACTGGAAGCGATTCTGGACAGGTTAAACCCGAGGCTGGAGCCGCATGAGCGCGTTTCTCACGTGGTCATTTGTGCACAAGAGTGGTCCATCGAAAACAATATGCTGACGCCGACCCTGAAGATCCGGCGAAACAGTGTGGAGGCGCAATACATGGATCGCCTGCCCCTGTGGAGCACCCACCCGGACCGGGTGGTCTGGGAAGTCTGATCTGCAGTGACTGCTGTGACGCTGACCGAACTGTGGCACTTCGAGCATTCCCATTGCAACGAGAAAGCCCGCTGGGCGCCTGATGATGAGGGCGTGCCACGCACGCCGGGCGCTGCTGCTCGCCCCTCCC
>JBFKXW010000301.1:0-3939 GCA_041637915.1 Pseudomonadales bacterium
ATTGCTGGAGGATCGCTCACTCAAGCTGCAAACGCACAATCCCGAGCACGAGGAAGCCGAAGAGGAACTGGAAGTCGAGTACGTGGGCGAAAAGCTCAGCATAGGCTTCAATGTGACCTACCTTCTCGATGCGCTTTCTGCGATCCATACCGAGCAGTTCAGCCTCGGCTTGACCAGCCCCGATCACAGTGGGCTGCTGCTGGAACCCGGCAACGACGACTGCAAGTACGTCATCATGCCGATGAGGTTGTAGCAGCACGGAGTGCAGCTTCAGCATCTGCAGATCGAGCAACTGCGTTGCATCGAGCGCGCAGCATTCGAACCGGCCCCTCGGCACAACCTGTTCACCGGCGACAATGGCAGTGGCAAGACCAGCCTGCTGGAAGCAATCTATCTGCTCGGTCGCGGACAAAGCTTTCGACACGGTAGTGGGCGTCGACTGATCCGAGATGGCGCGGAGGCCTGTCTTGTCAGGGCCCGTCTCGAGCCCGGGCAAAATCAGCCGTCCTTCCCGATCGCCATCCAGAAGACCAGCGACGCCACCCGTATCCGGATTGCGCAGGAGAGCCAGGTCCGGCTGAGCGATCTGGCGCGCTACTGCCCGGTCCTGGTGCTGGAACCAGGACAACATCGACTTCTCGAGGATGGTCCCATTCTCCGTCGTCGCTATCTGGACTGGTCGGTGTTTCACGTGGAACATCGATACCACCAGTGCTGGCAGAGGTACTCGCGCGCACTCAAGCAACGCAACGCCCTGTTGCGCCAGCGCCAGCGCAATGCCCTGGGCAGCTGGAACGAAGAATTTGCCGCTGCCGCCAAAGAACTGGACGAGCATCGGCGCAAAGTGCACGACGAAATCCAGCCGTTCATCGCGGAGCTGTTGCTCGCTTTTTTCGGAGAGGGCCACGCGATGGTCGTGGATTACCGCCGCGGTTGGTCCGAGCAGACGGATCTGCGTGAGATCCTGGAACAACAGGAGTCCCAGGACATCGAGCGCGGCTTCACACAAAGTGGCCCTCAACGCGCGGAGATCCGGGTGAAGAGCGACGGACACCTGGCACGGGAAAGTTTGTCGCGCGGGCAGCAGAAACTCCTGATCACGGCCATGTTGTTGGGCCAGGCTCAGCATTTCGCCAGCCGGCGAAACAGCCACCCCATCTTGCTGGTCGACGACCTTGCATCGGAACTGGGGCAACAGGCCCGGGAGCGTCTTTTTGCCTGGCTGCAGAGCTATCCCGGCCAGTGCTTTCTCACCGCACTGGAGTCGGACATGCTGCCCCGGGGCTTGCTCGAAAGCAGCCGCATGTTTCACGTGAAACATGGCGTGTTGACGGCGGGCGGCTGAAGGGCGCAAATGCTATAATTTGTTTTTGCAAGGGTTTTTTGGTGCATGACCGCCCCGACAGCGAACAACGCGACCTACGACTCGAATAACATCCAGATTCTTGAAGGCCTCGAAGCGGTGCGCAAGCGCCCCGGCATGTACATCGGGGATACCGGTGATGGCACAGGCCTGCATCACATGGTTTTCGAGGTTGTCGACAACTCGATCGACGAAGCGCTGGCGGGTCACTGCAGCACCGTAGAAATCATCATCCACGCCAATCAGAGCATTACGGTGAAGGATGACGGGCGTGGGATTCCGGTGGATATTCACGAAAAGGCGGGCGTGTCGGCCGCCGAAGTGATCATGACCACCCTGCATGCGGGCGGAAAGTTCGACGACAACTCCTACAAGGTGTCGGGCGGATTGCATGGCGTCGGTGTCTCCGTGGTCAACGCCTTGTCCGAAAGCCTGCGCCTGGACATTCACCGCGACGGCCAGCACCACCGCCAGGAATATCGCGATGGCGTGCCGGTTGGTCCTCTGGAAGTCGTCGGAGCATCGACCCGGCGTGGCACGGAAATCACCTTCCTGCCCAGCACCAAGATCTTCGGTACGGTCGAGTTCCATTACGACCTGCTGGCCCGGCGCCTGCGCGAACTCTCCTTCCTCAATTCCGGTATTCGGATCGCCTTGCGCGAGGAAGCCGGTGAACGGGAAGACGTCTTCCAGTACGAAGGTGGTATCAGAGCATTTGTCGAGCACCTGAACCAGGGCAAGACCGCGTTGCACCCCACCGTGTTCCATTTCACCGAGGACCGTGACGGTTCCACCGTGGAATTGGCCATGCAGTGGAACGACAGCTATCAGGAAAATGTTTTCTGCTTCACCAATAACATTCCGCAGCGCGATGGCGGCACCCATCTCGCCGGATTTCGGGCCGCCCTTACCCGCTGCCTGAATGCCTATATCGAGAATGAAGGCCTGGCCAAGCGCGAGAAAGTCAGCCCGGGTGGAGATGATGCCCGCGAAGGTCTGACCGCCATTGTCTCGGTCAAGGTGCCGGACCCGCAGTTTTCGTCGCAGACCAAGGACAAACTGGTCTCCCAGCACGTCAAGGCCCTGGTGGAATCCGTGCTGTTCGGCAAGCTGCAGGAATTCCTGGACGAAAATCCCAAGGAAGCCCACGCCGTAGCAAGCAAGATCATCGATGCTGCACGCGCCCGTGAGGCCGCCCGCAAGGCGCGAGAAATGACCCGGCGCAAGGGAGCCCTGGATATTGCCGGGCTGCCCGGGAAACTCGCTGACTGCCGTGAGCGTGACCCGGCCAAGTCCGAGCTGTTCCTGGTGGAGGGTGACTCCGCAGGCGGTTCCGCCAAGCAGGGCCGTGATCGTCATTTCCAGGCCATTCTGCCGCTGAAGGGCAAGATCCTGAACGTCGAGAAGGCCCGCTTCGACAAGATGCTGAAATCCGACGAAGTCGGCACCCTGATCACGGCGCTGGGTTGCGGCATAGGCCGGGAAGAGTTCACTCCGGACAAGCTGCGCTATCACCGCATCATCATCATGACCGATGCCGACGTGGATGGCGCCCACATCCGGACCCTGCTGCTCACCTTCTTCTACCGGCAGATGTACGCCCTGGTGGAGCGTGGCCACATCTTCATTGCCCAGCCGCCGCTGTATCGGGTGAAGTCGGGCAAGAGCGAGCGCTACGTCAAGGACGATGCCGAACTGGATCGATACCTGCGTGAGTTGGCGATCCAGAACGCCAGCCTGCAGCCTTCACCGGACGGTGAAACTCTGGAAGGCGACAGCCTTGACAGCTTCCTGCAGGAAATTGCCGGCGTCGATCACATCATCCGGCGCATGGCCCGACGCTATGACGAGGAGGTCCTGCGGGTGCTGCGGGACCTGCCACCATTGACCGAGGCGGCGCAGCACGACCAGGCGGCGCTGGACGACTGGGCGGCCCAGGTCGCACAGGCGCTGACGCAGCGCGCGCCCGAGACCCACAGCTATCAGGTGGAAGCTGTCGCGGCCGGCGCCAGCAGCAGCTTCCTGTTCCGCACCATCCGCACCAGCCATGGCACGGATCACATGGTGAACTGGCCCACCGAATTCTTTACCGGCGCCGAGTATCAGCGGATGACCGCCCTGGGGCGCAAGATCGATGGTCTGTGGTCCGACCATGCCGTCGTCCGCCGAGGCGAACGCGAACAGCGCGTGCCCTACGTACGTGATGCGGTGGCCTGGTTGTTCAAGGAAGCCCGGCGCGGATTGAACATTCAGCGCTACAAGGGTCTTGGGGAAATGAACCCCGGGCAGCTGTGGGAAACGACCCTGGATCCGGCCAGCCGCCGCCTGTTACAGGTCCGGGTGGAGGACGTCATCGCCGCCGACCAGATCTTCACCACCCTGATGGGAGACCAGGTCGATCCGCGTCGTGATTTCATCGAGCGCAACGCCCTGCTGGCCGAGAATATCGACATCTAAGTGTCTGATTTAAAATAAAAAGGGCCGGTCTATCCGCGGGGGAAGCGGGGAGCCGGCCCTAAAAAATGCCCCGGCGATCGGGGAAAACCGCCGGGGCGATGACACCGGTTGGGGGAACC
>JBFKXW010000302.1:0-3935 GCA_041637915.1 Pseudomonadales bacterium
CGGTGCGCCCTCCTCCCAGTGGTGGAACCAGTTGTCCACCGCGATTGCCGGCGGTCTTGCTTTCGCCACCGTGCTGACCCTGGTGGTGACGCCCTGCCTGCTGGTCTGGGGCGCCCGGGACTGAGGCGCACCGCCGCTTTTCAACCGCGAACGCGGTTCAGTGTACCGCGCGCTTCGGCGTATCGGATTCAGAAAACAAGGTCTCGAGTGCCTCTGGTTTGTGCACCCCGTACCCCTGAGCGTAATTGACACCAATATCGCAAAGCGTCTCCTTGATTTCGTCGTTCTCGACGAACTCTGCAATCGTCTCCATTTCCAGCGCGTGACCGACATCGTTGATGGAGCGCACCATGGCCTGATCGATGTGGCTTTCCACAATCTGCTTGATGAAGACTCCATCAATCTTCAGGTAATGCACGGGGAAGTTCTTGAGATAGGCAAACGAAGACATGCCGGTACCGAAATCATCGATCGAGAACGTGCACCCCAGGCTGCCCAGTTCCTGAATGAAACTCCGCGCTGCGTCAAAGTTTGAAATGGCGGCGGTCTCGGTAAACTCGAAGCACAGCTGCTCTCCGGGCACGCCACTGGCAACAATGTCGTCCCGGATGCGGGCATGAAACTCCCGGTTGGTGATGGAATGGCCGGACAGGTTAATGGCCAGCTTGCCGATGCGGGTCAGCGCGCTGGGGTTTCTTCGGCACCAGTCCAGGACCGTGCCGACCACCCAGGCATCCAGGTCGTGCATCAGGCCGTAATTTTCTGCAGCAGACAGGAACATGCCGGGAGGTACCGGCCGGCCTTCCTCGTCGCGCATGCGGATCAGGATCTCGTAGTGTTCCAGCTGGCCCGGTTCGTTCAGCAGGGGTGTGATCCGCTGGGCCTCCAGGAAAAACTGGTCGGAGTGCAGGCCGCGCGCAATCTTGTTCGCCCAGATGACTTCTCCAAAGCGTTCTGCGAAGGCCTCATCCTCCGAATCGTACACGTAGATCCGGTTCCGGCCGCCTTCTTTCGCGGCGTAGCAGGCCGAGTCGGCAAGGCTGAGCACACTCTCATGCTTCGCGGTATCCGGGGTGAGTGCAACCAGGCCAATACTGACGCCGACCTGAAAGACCTCCTTCTCCCACTGGAAGCGGAAATCGTGGATCTCTTCACGAATGGTTTCCGCGACTTCCTGTGCCTTCTTGGGCGGGCAATCGAGCATCAGGATGCCGAACTCATCACCACCCAGGCGGGCTACCGTGTCGTTCTTCCGTACCGCATCACGCATCAGCGCGGTCAGCTGGGTCAGCAGCGCATCGCCTGCCGCGTGCCCGCAGGTATCATTGACGATCTTGAACTTATCCAGATCCAGATACATCAGCGCGTGCTGGACCTCGTCACTGACCGCCGTAGTCGTCGCAAACTGCAGACGTCGCTGGAACTCGTCGCGGTTCAGCAGGCCGGTCAGCGCGTCGTGGGTTGCCTGATGCGAAATCTTGGAGATCAGATCCCGCACCTCGGTGACGTCGCGCAACACCAGCACCACGCCTTCACGCCCGCCCTTCACCCCTTCCAGCGCCGTGGTCATGAACTCGACGACGCGGGATTCTCCCTCCCGCAGACCACTGCGTATCCGCCGGGTCTGCAACGGATGCACCCGGTTGTTGCGGACAAAAAACTCCACCGGGTCCTCCAGCAGCTGGTCACTGTTGATGTCATACGTCTCCAGCACATCGCGGCAGCGCTTGCCGATGACATCCTGGGACTTGCGATTGAGCATGACCTCCGACACCGGGTTGAGATAGGTGATCATACCTTCCGGGTCCGTACTCATGACGCCGTCCGTCAATGAACCGAGCGTTGTTTCCACCCGGCGCTTGGCCACCAGCAATTCATTCTGGAACGCGATCCGTTCGGTGATGTCCTCCAGTTCCAAAAGGAATTCCGGACTGCCCTCGATGGGCAGGAACGTCACTTCAAAAATGTAGGATTTCGCGCCAATTTCGCAGGGCAGCAGTTCCCCCTCAATCGCCTCCCCGCTGCGCAGGCGATCGGTAAAACTCTTGCTGAGGCTGAGTTGCGTGGCGACGCCGCTCAGGGACACCGGCTTCTCCTCCTGGCCGGTGATGCGATAGTAGAGCCGGCTCACCGATCGCACTTTCTCGGCCTCGAGATCCAGCACCACCAGGATCGCCGGCACAGCCTCCAGCACCTTGCCGATAAACTTGTTGTCCCGTGCGATCGAGGCGGTCTGGTCCCGGACGGTGATCTCCAGATTCTCATCCCGCTGGGCGATTTCATCCAGCATGGAGTTGAACACGCGCGCCACTTCACCCATCTCGTCGTTGCGGGCCGTTGGTACGCGCACGCTGTAGTCTTTTACGCTCGCGATTCTTTTCATCACGTCCACAAGTTGCGCGATGGGCCCGGTAACCTGCCGGCGGAACAGCAGACCGAACACGATGCTGACCCCCGCGCCCAGACACAGCACCAGTAGCGCAATCAACAGACGGTCCTGCAACGCGGCCCGCAGCGGCAACAGCGATGCGCGCAAATGCAGGTGGCCGAGCACATCCTCGTCGAGCACGATGGGCTCATATAAAGACAGGGCTGCATCGCGTTCCAGCATGCCCGGCTCACTGGAGGGTGGGAATATCAGGGCATCGTTTTCAGCATAGCGAGCAAGCAGGCTGCCGTCCGGCAGGTACACATCCGCCTGGACAATATGCGGGAAGGCACTCATGGCACTCAGGGTGGACTGCGCGCTTTCTTCGTCGGCGAAGGCCAGCGCGCCGCGTAAATTGATGCCCAGGGACGTTGACTGCGCTTGCAGTTCGGTGCGGATCTGTTGCTTGGAATCGCGCCATTCCAGCAACAGCAGGGTACCCAGCACAACGAGGAGCGTAAATATGCTCGTAAAGAGGATCGCCGCGCTGATGCGTGTGCCGAGTCTCATAACGCCTGCAGACCCTCCGTGGTTGGCCTACTGGTGACCATGCACGGTCAGCGCACTTTTGAGGGGTTCCCCGCCCAATGCCGGAACGGCGCCCTGCGCGGCTGCCAGCTCCACTGCGGACTTCAGGCCGGTGCCCTGCTGGACCGGATTGAGGCTCCAGTACAGCTCAGTGGCTGCCCGCTCGAAATACTCACTCAACACCGGAACTGACTGGCCGGTGGGCAGGCCGTTGAGTTTCGTCCATTCGCCGGCTTCATGGAAATGCGCGCTGATCACGTCTGCGGAAAAGACGCTCACCCGGCCCAATTCATCCGGAGACAGATCCGGTTCCTCCACAGCTTGAGCGTGCTGAGATGCAAAAAGCAGCGCGCCCGCAAGAAAAAACGCGCAAAGCCGCTCCCTGACAACGGTTGATTCAGGGGCGCACGTAACGATTGGAGCGGCAGCCATGCACTGGTACTCCGATTTTGGGAGGGGATGGAACCTCTGACTTCCTGAATTGTAGTTTTCGAAGCGCATGGGCACAAGCGAAGGGAACAGGTGATCCCATGTATCCCCTGCTCTACAATGCGCGCCTTCGCAAGAATTGCAGGACCGCACACAGTGAAGCGTTTAACGCTCTTCTTTCTCGTTTTCGTATCCTGGTGGCCCCTCGCCTGGAGCGCGGATATCGTCGAGCAACGCCAGCAGTACCGGGAGGCACTGGCAGCCTTACGGGTCAAGAACACGACGGATTTTAAACGCCTCGCGGCCGGGCTGCGCGATTACCCGCTGTACCCGTACCTGCAGTATCACGATCTGCGGAGCCGCATCTATGCATTGCCCGAGCGGGAGTTGGGTGACTTCTTCGCCAAATGGCCGGACACCCCTTTACGTGCCAGCCTGCGCGAATCCTGGTTACTCGCCCTCGCGCAGAACGAATCCTGGGACCGTTTCCTGCAGGTCTATGAGCCTTCGGTCCGCTCCACGGCACTGCGCTGCTACCGGCTGCGCGCCC
>JBFKXW010000303.1:0-3930 GCA_041637915.1 Pseudomonadales bacterium
GCCCCACCCTGATCCAGGATGATCCGCGACTGGATTTTTTCCGCCACCTGAAACGCAATCCGCGAGGGGACATTGGCCTTGATCAGACCGGTGATGACCTTGGAGTCGGGACGTTGCGTGGCGAGAATCATGTGGATACCGGCTGCACGCGCCTTCTGCGCGATCCGGGCGATCAGTTCCTCGATCTTCTTGCCCTTGTCACCGAGCGAGATCAGCAGGTCCGCGAACTCGTCGACCACGACCACGATCTGCGGCAGGTGCTCAAGCGCGGGCGCCTCCTCCTCGCTACCCTCCACCCGCTGAAAGGTGGGATCTGCCACCGGCTCGCCCGCCTTGTCTGCCTCGGCGAGCTTGCGATTGTAACCAGCCAGGTTGCGCACTTTCAGGTGGTTCATGAGCAGATAGCGCCGCTCCATCTCGAAGACACACCAACGCAGCGCATTGGCAGCATCCTTCATGTCCGTCACCACCGGCGCGAGCAGGTGGGGGATTCCGTTGTACACCGAGAGTTCGACCATCTTTGGGTCGATCATGATCAGCCGGACTTCTTCCGGCACCGCCTTGAACAACAGGCTCAGAAGCATGGCATTCAGGCCCACCGACTTACCGGACCCGGTGGTACCCGCCACCAGCAGGTGTGGCATCTTGGCCAGATCCGCGACCACCGGCACACCCGCAATATCCTTGCCGAGCGCCACCGTCAGCGGCGACGCGGAGCGGTCATATTCACTGGCGGAAAGAATCTCGGACAACCGGACCATTTCACGATCCTGATTGGGAATCTCGATCCCGACCGAGGACTTGCCCGGAATCACCTCCACCACACGAACGCTGAGTACGGCCATGGAACGGGCCAGATCGCGCGCCAGATTGCTGATCTGGCTCGCTTTCACACCGGCCGCAGGCTGCACCTCGAAACGGGTGACCACCGGACCCGGCTGGACTGCCACCACTTCCACGGTGACACCGTACTCGGCCAGTTTGATCTCAACCAGGCGCGACAGCGCCTCCAGTGCGTCCTTGCTGTAACCGCGTCGCTGCCCGGCATCGACCTGGTCCAGCAACCCGAGACGGGGCAGTTTCTCCCCGGCGGGGCCGTCAAACAGGGGCTTCTGTTTTTCCTTCTCCAGGCGGGGACTCGGGGCGGCATTCTCAACCCGCGATTCGATTTTCGGCGCCCTGCGCCGCGCACGTTTCTCGGTATCACGTTCCAGCACTTCCCGGCGAGCCTTGACCACCTTGCGGGCTTCCCGTCGCTCCCGCCACTGAGACCACTGCAGTTGGCTCCAGACCAGCAGCCGGTCCCAGAGGTTCAGGGTGATTTCTCCGGTGCGATCCATGACGCGCAGCCAGGACACACCGGTCAGCAGGGTAATGCCCAGCAACAGGGTCGCGATAAACAACAGGGTCACACCCTGGTGACCAAACGCCTCGCCGCCGGCCGTGGCGCAGGTACTGCCAAGCACCCCGCCGGCACCAGCCGGGAGACCCGGCGCCTGGAAGTGCGCAGCCGCCAGTCCGCCACCGGCACCCAGCACCAGCAAAGCCCCGCCTGCACGCAGCCCGAGCATGCCCCAGCGCGGCGGCCATTGCAGCGGAACATCGCGCACCAGGTGCCAGGCGCGTACGAGTGCAATGGTCGGCAGCAGATACGCCAGCCCACCGAATAATAAAAAGAGGATGTCGGCAATCCAGGCACCGGCACTGCCGGCGGCATTGCGCACGGTGCCGTTGGTGCCGGTGTTCGTCCAGCCGGGGTCGCTGGGATCAAAACTGACCAGCGCGATCAGCAGGTAGAGCCCCAGCGCGCCGATCACAATCATGCAGGCTTCCTGCACACCACGCTGCAGGAGCCCGGGTTGTGGGGCAGCACGAGCCGTCTGGGCTTTTCTCACGACGACGTTCCTTCGTCTTTCCATGGGTTGGCAGCGTCCACCGGGGCACCGAATACCCCGGCCTGCCATGCGGTCATCATCCCGCAAATTGGCGCGTTCAGCCAGCGTCGCGAGAATGGGAACCGCCTACTTCAGTGTATCCTTTTTGGCCAATTCGTCCATGAAGGCCTGTACTGCAGGGTGCTTGATGCGGCCGCCGCGAATATTCATTCCCCCTGGCAACGCCTCCGGCCCCTTGCTGGCGAGACGAAGGACGTAGGGCAGGATCGCGGCGGACAGTGCCTGCGACGCCGTTCTCGGCACCGCCCCCGGGAGGTTGGTCACAGCCATGTGCTGAACCCCGTGTTCCACGTAGACGGGGTTCTCATAGCTGGTCGGACGGGTCGTTGCGACACAGCCGCCCTGATCGACAGCGATGTCGATGATCACGCTGCCCGCTTTCATCTGCTTCACCTGGCCGGCTGACACCACCACCGGCGCCCGGGCACCCGGCACCAGCGCGGCCCCGATCAACAAATCCGCATCCAGCACACTCTCCTCGATGGTCGCGGGTGACGCCCCCATCACGCGGGCTTGCGGATACGTGCCGGCAATGCGTTCCCGCACTGCTGCAGAAATATCATGCACGGTCACCGCAGCCCCCAGCCCCATTGCCGCCTGCAGGGCATGGGTCCCTGCCACACCGCCACCAATCACCACCACCCGGGCCGGTGGCGCACCGCTGATGCCGCCGGGGAGGATGCCCGGGCCACCATGATTGGCCTGCAGATAGTGCGCCCCGGCCTGCACGGCAATGCGACCGGCGATGGCGCTCATGGGCGCCAGCAGTGGCAGACGCCCGTCCTCCACCACGGTCTCGAACGCGCAGGCGGTCAAACCGATGTCGCACAGCTGGCGCACCAGCGTCGGCGCGGCGGCCAGGTGGAGATAGCAGAACAACAGATGGCGCGCCTGCAGATGTTGCAGATCCGCCTCGATCGGTTCTTTGACCTTGACGATGAGCTCCGCGCCCGCATACAGCGCTCGTGCATCGGCGACGATTTCGGCGCCAACACGGGTGTAGCGATCGTCCGGATAACCGCTGGCCAGGCCCGCACCGGACTGAATGAGCACGTCGTGCCCGGCAGCGGACAGTTCGCCCACGGCCAGCGGGCACAAAGCCACCCGCCGCTCCTGTGGTTTGCATTCCTTGGGCACACCGATGCGCATGCAGGCTCTCCCGGCCAGGTGGACAGTTGTGCTAACGTGGCCGCCCGGGGCAGCTCCCTCCCGGACGGGGCTGTGGGCCTCCGCTCCGGTTCACACCTCTACTATTGAAGCAGGAATTTTCAGGCATATGACAACTTCCCAGCATCATCGACTCATTATTCTCGGCGCCGGCCCCGCCGGCTACGCAGCAGCGGTCTATGCCGCGCGCGCCAATCTCGACCCCGTCGTGATCGCCGGCATGCAGCCCGGTGGGCAGCTGACCACCACCACCGATGTCGACAACTGGCCGGGTGATGCCGAAGGCGTACAGGGGCCGGAGCTGATGCAGCGCATGCAGGCGCACGCAGAACGCTTCGAAACCCAGGTGATCTACGACCATATCAACCAGGCGGACCTATCCGCGCGCCCCTTCACGCTGACCGGCGACAATGGCACGTACACCTGCGATGCCCTCATCATTGCCACGGGCGCGTCCGCCCGCTACCTGGGCCTGCCCTCCGAGGAACAGTTCATGGGCAAGGGCGTCAGCGCCTGCGCCACCTGTGACGGATTTTTCTTCCGCGGGCAGAAAGTCGCAGTGATCGGCGGTGGCAACACAGCCGTCGAGGAAGCCCTCTATCTGGCTAATATCTGTGAGCAGGTCACATTGGTGCACCGCCGCGAAAGCCTGCGGGCGGAAAAAATCCTCCAGGAAAAACTCTTCGCCAGGGCCGAGGAAGGCAAAGTGGTGCTGGAATGGAACCAGACCCTGGACGAGGTACTGGGCGACGAAACCGGCGTGACCGGCATCCGGATGCGCAGCACGGAGGATGCCAGCACCCGGGAC
>JBFKXW010000304.1:0-3919 GCA_041637915.1 Pseudomonadales bacterium
ACCGGGGGAACTCAAGCTGGACACGGACATCAGTGCACAATGGGAGGCGGATGCAGCCACCGTGCAGCTGAACAACCTGAAAATAGCGGGCGCACTGCAGGGTCAGCCCCTTTCGTTGGCGACGGATCTGGACATCGCACGGCAACAGAATGGCTGGCAGGTGCAGCTGCGCCCGGCCAGCGGACAGTTCGGGCCGGCCGGGCTGACCGCGCAGGGTGGCCTGTACCCCATGCTGAGCCTCGCGGGTACCCTGCAGTTGCCCGACTTGTCCGCATTGCTTGGGGATGCGAGGGGCCGCGTGAACGGGACATTTGCGCTAGCAGGTGCCACCTCCATACCCACCGTTCGTTGGAATGCCACGATCCTGCAAGGCGGTTGGGGCAGCTACCATGCGGACCGCGTGGAAGCCGCCGGCGAGTTCCGAACGGGTCCGGATGCCCATATCGCATTGAAGGTGCACACCGCCACGCTGGGCGGCCTGTCGGAGGTGTTTCCGGTTTCCGAGACCACCCTGGAGGTGACCGGTCCGGTGGATGCGCTGGACCTGGCCATCCGTGCCGAAGGCCCACAAGACGCAGTGGCACTGCGGGCGAGGCTCTCCGCACAGGAACAGTCCCTGCGCATCCAGCTGCAGGACGGACAGGTGCGGCATCAGCACACCGGGGAGTGGGCACTGTCCCGACCTGCACGGCTCCATTGGCACGGCACAAAAAAATCTCTGCAGTTTCTCGATTCACTCTGTCTGGAAGGCCCGGCGCAGGCCTGCATCACCGCAGACAGCACACTGCCTGCTGCGGGCGACATCACTTCGTTCCAGATCCATCGACTCGACGAGACTCTTTGGGCGCGCCACCTCCCGCCGGGCCTGGCCATTCGGTCGCGTCTGCAGGGAGAGGGCAGCGTGCGCTGGACGACGCAGTCCCCTGCGCTGGATGTGTTGCTTCAGGGCGAGGACGGCGTCCTCGAGCTGGCCGGGCAAACCGACCCGGCTGCACTGCAGCATCCATTCGAGTCGATCGAACTCCGCGGTAGCGCAGATGCGACCGCTTCAAGCTCCAGCCTGCAACTGCAATCCAGCACACTGGGACGCGTGGAGGCCGCCCTGAACCTGTTGCACGGAGCGGATGCGCTGGATGGAAAACTCCGCATTGCCGCGTTGCAGCTGGCGCCGCTGCGCCCTCTTCTCCCGGCTGCAGAGGATCTGGCCGGGCAACTGGATGTCGCACTGGAAATCAGCGGGACCCGGACGGTGCCGCTCCTGCAGGGTGCGGTCGAGCTCAGCGACGCACATCTGCGCGGGGCGTCACTGCCGTTTCAGGTCAATGACTTGCGTGCCACGGCGAATCTGGCCGGCGAGTCACTGCAGTTTCGCGGTGCCTTCAACACGCGGGAGGAGGCCGGGCAGGAAAAGGGTCTGCAAACACTGTCCGGCACTGTGCAGTTCGATGGCGACGCCACCTGGGCCGCTTCAGGACCGGCACTGAACCTGCGGGCACAGGGCAAATCCCTGCAGACACAAATCGGCGGTCACTCCGCACTGGAGCTGGATGCCGCGCTCGTGGCAGAGATGACGGCAGATCTGCTGGATGCCCGCGCAGAAGCGCGCATTCTCAAGGGCACCATCCGCCTGCCCCGGCAAAGCGCTGACGCGGTCTGGCTGGCCGACGATGTAGTCCTCATTCCCAGCCCGCCCGGAAAACCCGCTGCCCGGCCAATGCCGTTTGCCACAGTCCGCACGGCACTCGATCTGCATCTTGGCGAACAGCTCTCTTTCACCGGACACGGGCTGGAGGGCTGGCTGACCGGCAACCTGCAGCTTTCGCAACTGCATACCGAACGACCACGCGCCAGGGGCGCCATTGAGATTCGGGACGGCCGCTATCGGGCGTACGGTCAACGCCTGCATCTGCGCAAGGGCAGGCTGCGCTTCCGCGGCAACCTGCAGGACCCGACTCTGGATGTGGAGGCAATCCGGCCCCTGCAGCAGGTGGTTGCCGGCATGCGGGTCAAAGGGTTGGCCTCCGCACCGGAGGTGCGGCTGTTCTCCGACCCGGCGATGCCGGAAGAGGAAATCCTGTCCTGGCTGATCCTCGGCAAACCACTCGGCAGTGGCAGTGCCCAGGACAGCCGCATGGTGTCCTCTGCGCTGCTGGCCTACGGACTACGCTCCGGGGAGTCCCGCAGCACCCGACTCGCGGAACGTCTTGGTATTCAGCAGTTTGAACTCGGCGCCAGTGACACCGAGGGGAACGCCGGTTTGTTCGCCAGCGGGTATCTGTCTCCGCGCCTCTTCGTGCGCTATGGCGTCAGTGGCGCCGAGGCAGCCAACTCGCTGACGCTGCGCTACCGCGTGCTCCCGCGCCTGTTCCTGGAGGCCAGTAGCGGGCTGGAGACGGCCGTGGACCTGCTGTATTCGTTCACGTTTTGAAATGGCTCCGTCGCAGGGGACGGTCCCCGGACTCCCGGGCCAGCGTGGTGGAGCGAAAATGGGCCCCGCAGCCGGCCTCGCCCACGACGAGGCGCCTATACTGACCTGAAGTCTTCCCCCACGACCGGCAGAAAATCATGCAACGCATCAACAGCATTGACGAGTTGCGAGCGCGCATCGGCAACCCCCACCCCCTGACCAAGAACAAACTGTACGATCACCTGTTCCCTGCCGCACAGGAATTCATTCAGCAGAGCCCGCTGATCATGATGGCCACCTCCAACGCGGAGGGGCAGCCGACCGTCTCGCCAAAAGGCGACCAGCCGGGATTCGTGGCAATTGAGAATGAACGCGTCCTGCTCATCCCGGAGCGGCCCGGCAACAAACTGCTGCATGGATTGAGCAACATCATCGCAACCGGTCAGATCGGCATCATCTTTCTGATTCCCGGCACCGAGGAGACCTTGCGCGTCAATGGCGCCTGCCAGCTGTATCAGGGCGAGGAGTTGTGTGGTCGTTTCACCGCGAACGGCAAGCCCGCCCTGCTCGTCATGCAGGTGGAAGTGAAAGAATGTTTCTTTCACTGTGCCAAGGCGTTCAAGCGCAGCAAGACATGGGATGCATCGAGCTGGCCAGAACCCATGAAAGTTTCCTTCGGCGAGCAGATCGCCAAAAACGCCACCAAGGGCAAAGTGTCAGAATTTGCCCTGCGCAAGATTGTCGATCAGGCAGTGCAGTCGGACTACAAGAAGAATCTCTGAGACGCAGGCGCTTAGGAGTGGTTTCAACTGGGCAGACGTGGGGAAGCTGACGCATACTGGCCGGCAACGGCCCGACCGGGTAACCACCTGAAAGGAGCAGCCTATGCCCTCCATCCTGCTGATCTCCGGCACCAGCCGCCCTGAGAATTACACGTCCCGCGCGCTCGCGGTCGTTGCAGAAGAGTTTGCACAACAGAATGCCACCACGGTGTTGCTGGATGCCCGGGAGATGAATCTCGCCTTTCCCGGCCAGCCAGAGACCGATCATGCCGGTCAGCTCAGGCAGGCGGTCGAACGCGCGGATGCCATCGTGCTGGCCACGCCGGAGTACCACGGCAGTTTCTGCGCCATGACCAAGCTCATCATCGAGAACCTCGGCTTTCCTTCGGCGCTGGCAGGCAAGCCGGTGGCACTGGTGGGCGTGGCCGCAGGCCGGATCGGCGCGATCAAGTCGCTGGAGCAACTCAAGGGCGTGATGTCGCATGTGGGGGCCATCGTGATTCCCGCGGCAGTCTCCATCGCCGGCGTACAGGGCGTGTTTGATGATGATGGGCGCTGCAACGATGCCGGCAGCGAATCCGCACTGCGTGGTCTGGCCGATAGCGTCAACGAATTTTTATCGCAGTACGTCTGCCCCGCCAAGCGCCTTGCGGAGATGGAGAGCGCGGTGCGCGGAGACGGCCCGTCCTGGGTCTCCGCAGTCTGATCCTGCCCGGCCACGGCCAGGCAC
>JBFKXW010000305.1:0-3863 GCA_041637915.1 Pseudomonadales bacterium
CAGACCCTGCGCGACTGCCGGATAGAGTGCAAAGGCAAACGCAGCGGCCCGGTCGACGGGTTCGTTGGCGAGCAGCTCGCAGATGGCACGGTTGCCGGTATCCGTGGACGGACAACCATCCACCAGCAGCCGTACCTTCTCTTCGAGCGGTTTGCACAGGTGGAATTCGTGCAGCCACTTTTCCTCACCCTGGAGGAACACGCTGTCCCAGGCGAGCCGGTGCGCGGCGATCACCTTGTTGGGTGCCACCGGCGCCCCCCAGGCGACGTGCGGCAGCGAGCAGCGCAACACCGTCTCCAGGCAATCTGCATCCACGCCGCCGTGCACCGTAACCGCCGCCAGCAGGTTGCGCGTCAGCAGGCGGATCCGGCGTGGCGACAAACGGATTCCGCTGCCGTTGAGGGCGCTGCCCGCAGAGATTGCATAATCACGCAGAGTTACAGGGCAGTTGCCGACCTGCCGATCGAAACGCTCCCGCCAGTTTGCAAGCTTGCGGATGAGTGTTGCGTCCGGCTCGGTCACCCTGCCCTCACCCCCCGGGTCGGCGATCGCCTTGCGCTCGGTGGGGCGCAGGGAGGACCACTCCGAAGCCTGCACGATGAGCGCGAAGCGGTCCGCCAGTGCCGGGTCCAGAGACTGGCTCCCGGTATACACTTCGGCCGCATTCGTACCATCGCCGTCATCGTCTCCTGCGGGATTCATCGCCGCCCACCGGTAGCGAAGCTTCTCCAGGCGGATGCCCTGCACCCGGCGCTCGTGGACCAGCGAGAACAGCCTGTTCTGGTGCTCCGGCTTGCACCGGCTGATCTCGTCGATCAGTACCGACTCGGCGCCCCACACCGTCGCAGGCGTCTCCAGGAAGCGCACGGCGGAGCGATCCTCCTCCGGGTATGGGAAGCCGACCAGGTCGTCGAACGCGATCAGGGAGGCGTTGTAGTGGCGATGTTCCAGCCCGAGCGCCTCGCTCAGGGTGTTCAGGAGGTAGGTCTTGCCCGTGCCGCAGCGGCCGATGAGGAGCAGCGGGTCGCCGCTCACCAGGGCCGCGAGGATCACCGTCTCATACTTGTCGAATCCGTAGACGCCGAGCTGTGGCAGGGTTTTCCTGCGTCCACTGCCCGACCTGCGGGCCGTTTGTTTCGCCTTCCTGGGCCTGGTTGAGACACCGGACATGGCTAGTCCTCCCCTTCATCAGCGTCTTTCGGGAAGTTCCCGGGGTGAATCCCGCACTCCTTTCCGGCACCTGTTGGGGGCGCGTGCAGACCGAGGGTCTGCCGCTGCACGTAATGCTGAGTTCCCCCATGGCGACCCTGAACCGGCGGCACCGTCTCGGTCGTGTAGAAGCGAAGCGCAATGCATTGCCTGGCGAAAATCGCCCGCGTCAGTTCCTCGCGGGTACGGCACAGGTACACCGGAAGTTCGCAGGCATCGCAGTGACGGATGCGTGGATTCTCGGTTGTCGTGAGATTTTCCCAGCGCTTGTCACAGCGGTAGGCGAAAGGGCAGTTGCGGACGTCGCCGTCACCCACCCAGATTCCGGAATCGTCGGTTGATTGGGACATGCTGTCCTCCGTACAAACTCCCACGGCCCGGCGCGGGAAAAATGGAGGACGGCACAATCGAAAGCCCGCTCTGTTGCCGTCCCCGGCCGCATCCTCCCCATGACCTCGTGTCAGCGGGGGAAACCACCTTGCCCGGGCAGGCAGGTTGGCGGGCGCAATGCGCCCTTCTTGATGCATTGAAATGCTGCAGTCAGTTTACGGGGGATACTGGCTCACCAGGTGACTCCGTAACACTCCGTCTAGTTACTCCGTTCTCTTACCTGGCGATTCGGTTCAGCCTCTTCCTCCTGGAAGGGATGTACGCCGGCTTCCCACCACAAAGCCGTGACCCGACTCCAGAACGGCCCGCATTCAGGCAGTTGGCGACGGATGGATTGCACGTATTCGAACTGCCCCTGTACATAGGCCCTGGCATTCGATGCCTGGAGCCAGTCGATGAAGGCATCCCGGTCAGCAGCCGACCAGTGCGGGAGCTCGTCCTGAATGGTCACGAGATTGAATCCGGAGTCATACGGTTCGATGGGTTCCTCGGGAGTGTTCCCCAGTTCGCTGTACTCTTCCCTGTACCCCTCCCCTGCCTGGCTGGCCGGTCGGAAGAAAACCACGGTTCCATACTGCAAAACATGATCCGGATGCTCGATACGCAGAATCGCTCCCTGGTTGAGAATCTCAAAGGGCTTTTCCAGGATCGCGTGCAGTTTCCAGAAGTGGAGGCCGACGTGTCGGCCGGACGGAAGTTGAGGCATGACTGTTCTCCAGTGACCATAGAATGCACCGGAGCGAACCAGACCAGGGGAAAGCAGCAGACACCTCTGTTTGTTGCCGGTGAAGGCCGCATGCCCTTTCGGGGACCACCTTGCCTGAGGTCGGCAGGTTGGCGGAGCCGGCTGGCTCACTCACTATGCGCTTACAAGTATACATGGCCATATTGAGCCAAGGCAATTGGCTTGCCTTGCTTATGCCATCCGGCCTGATACCCCACCACGGAAGCTCAGCTTCACCCACCCGGACCGGCCCTGTCTCAGCGCCGCCCTCCCTTCAGGGAAGAAGGTCACCCCCGCTCGGTAATAATGCTGCGCGCCTCCTCCACCAACCGCCGGAACAACCGCACCTGCGACCGCACCTGCGGCATGTACTCCGGGTGCCATTGCACGCCGAGGACGAACGGTTTCTCGCGGTATTCGATACCCTGGATGACCCCGGTGGTTTCGCGCGCGACCGGCTCGATACCGGTGCCTGCCTGGTCGACGGCCTGGTCGTGCAGTGCATTGACCATCGTCGTTCGCCGCCGCAGGACCTTTGCCAGCTGGCTGTCCTCCTCGATGAATATCTTCTTGCGAGGGAACACGTCGCGCACCTGCGGCGTTTCCTCGTAGAAACGGCCGAGATCCTGGTGCAGCGTGCCACCCAGGTGCACGTTGAGAAGCTGAGATCCGCGGCAGATGCCCATCAGCGGCAGGCCCTGCTCCAGCGCATGCGCGATGATGTCGTTCTCCATGCGGTCGCGGTCCGGGTCCAGCCGGTTGCCGTGCTTCGAACTGAACAGCAGCCGCAGGAAAAGGATGATCGGAAACATCAGCCGGTCGGCAAGGCTGGCGTTGTTGTCGGCCAGCTTCTCCTCCTCCTCGGCAACCTCCTTGACCAGTTCCAGCGCGCCCTGCTCCCTGTCATAGAGTTCCGGCGAAACATCCGACCCACCGCCGATGATCACGCCATGCACACCCTCCAGGGAACGATTCTTCCGCGGCGTGAACCGCCTCGGCCGCCCCCCGGCGCGCCAGACGGCGAACGCGCTGAACAGCCATGCCGCCGTGCCGCCCCGGTCGGGGCCGGTCACGGCGATCAAGGGTCTGCGTGGTTTCATGCGACCAACAGCCTTATCAGGATGAGCGCCGCGGGCCGACGAGCAACAGGAGCGTGCCGGCGCCGATCGAGGCGATTCCCATCCATGGTGGCACCGATATGCGGTCCTTCTCCGCGACTTCCAGCTCGACGGGGCCGAGTTCGGCCTTGTGGGTTTCGCTCGTGTACGTGAATCCGCCGTAGACCAGCGCACCAACGCCAGCGGTGATGAGCAGCAGTGCGATGAATTTCAATGCGTTCATCTTTGTTCTCCTATTCCTGAATTCTGTCTTCAGGTGACGATGTGCCCGAGGGCCGGAGGCGCGGTTGACGCACACTCCACGCCCCGATCCCTGTGGCTATGCGTTCTTTGCTATACCGAGACCTGCTGCTGCCGTGGCCCCAGGAAAAACCAGAGCAGCAGGCCGATCACCGGCAACAGGACGACCAGCAGCGTCCACG
>JBFKXW010000306.1:0-3849 GCA_041637915.1 Pseudomonadales bacterium
ATCTCACCGAACAGCACCACCGCCGGGCGGATGCGGCCACCACAGGCGGGACAGGCCGGAGGCACGCCCAGGGCACGGTAATCGGTGACGGCGTCACGGAAATCGCAGTCGAGGCAGTACAGGTCACTGAAACGACCGTGGATTTCGATGAGTTGACGGGAACCGGCGCGCAGATGCAGGCCGTCCACATTCTGCGTCAGCACCCAGGTACCCGGCTTCTCCCGTTCAACAGCAGCAATGACTTCGTGCCCCCGGTTGGGCCGCACACCGCGACAGGCCTGTTCAATCTGGAGTAGATACTTCCACGTCACGGAAGGCGCACGGGCAAACTGCGAACCGGACAGCGCCACCTCGATCGGCAGGCCGTCCTCGGTTTCTGCATCGTTGTACAACCCGCCGACACCGCGATAAACGGGCATGCCGGAATCCGCAGAGAGACCTGCACCCGTTATGAACAGGACCCGTTCGGACTGGCGCAACCGTCCGGCAATCTCGGCAATCTCCGGGTCAGCCAATCTGGATCAGGCGCAGCTTCTGCTCCACTGCACGACTCGACTCCTCCGCCAGGTTTTCAAAGTCGAACAGGGAACGGTCTCCCAGGTGGGAGGGCACGACATTGCGAATACTGCGCGCGATGTTCTCGATCCGGCCCGGAAAGCGTTTCTCCCAATCCTTCAGCATCTGCTTGAGATGCTGACGCTGCAGATTGTCCTGCGAACCGCAGAGATTGCAGGGGATGATCGGATAGGCCAGCCAGGCTGCGTATCGTTCGATGTCCCGTTCCCGGCAGTAGGCCAGCGGGCGGATGACCACATGGGCACCGTCATCGCTGACCAGTTTGGGCGGCATCGCTTTCAGGGCGCCACCATGGAACATGTTCAGGAACAGGGTTTCGAGGATGTCGTCCTGATGATGCCCGAGCGCGATTTTCGTGGCACCGATTTCGCTGGCGAAACCGTACAGAGTGCCCCGCCGCAAACGCGAGCAGAGCGAACAGGTGGTTTTTCCTTCCGGCACCTTCTCCTGAACGATGCGGTAGGTGTCCTTCTCAATGATGTGGAATTCCACACCCTGGGAGCGCAGGTACTCCGGCAGGACGTGTTCCGGAAAGCCCGGCTGTTTCTGATCCATATTCACCGCCACGATGCGGAAATCCACCGGCGCACTGGCGCGCAGGCTCATCAGGATGGTGAGCATGGTGTAGGAGTCCTTGCCGCCCGACATGCAGACCATGACGGTGTCGCCGTCCTCGATCATGCAGTAGTCCTCAATGGCCTGGCCGGTCAGACGGCGCAAACGCTTCTGCACCTTGTTGAACTCGGTGCGCTCGCGCGGATCCTGCAGATCAGGCCGTGGAAAGCTTGCGGATGACGCGCCAGCGCCGGTCGGAGCGGTGTCCGGCATGGTGAACCTGCTTCAGGTACTATGAGGGCGCGTATCGTACCATTTTCGGCCCTCGCTCCCATGTCGCAACCCGCATTCACAGCCCTGGAGGCCGGGCAATTGGCCAACCTCAGACAGCAGGTGACCGACTGCCTGCGCGACCACCCGGATGGGATCAGCGAACATGTGCTGATCAAACTGTTGCGTGCGCGCGCGGATAGCGTATTGCCGCAGGGCTCGCTGTCCGACCCGCTCAACCTGTTCTGCGTCCATTTCCTCCTGTTCCACACCCTCTATCGTCTGCGGGATGTCTTCCGGCAACAGCAGGAGTTTGACCTGCGGATCCACCCACTGCTGATTCAACTCGCAGACTATGTGCCGGGCGAGTCCGGTGTGGTGCGCGAGGACCCACTCCGCGCCTACTATCTGGATCTGGAAATTCTCGAACAGGCAACCACAGAGTCGGTCGAGGAGCTGTTGCAACAGGCCCGCAAGGTGCTGATTACGGACCATGAGCGCACAGAGGCGCTGCGTTCGCTGGGGCTGGCTGCCCACGCGGACGAGCAGGCCGTGCGCAAACGCTTCCGGGAACTGGCTATGCAACACCATCCTGACCGCGGCGGAAATGCGGAAACCTTCCGGAAGATTCGTGCCGCGATGGACGTCCTCAGCGGCGCCGGCCGCCCGCACTAACCGCTCAGCGCACGCGTCCCTGATAGCGGGCCGCGATTTCCGCACCGCCGGCATGCAGGAATTCATCGTGGAGCGGCCAGCGCAGGCGCTCAAAGCGGGTTTCCAGATCCGGCGCCGAAAAGACCGCATCAGAGAAACTGGATTCCGGGAGTGCTATCCAGCGCTGCATCAGGGCGGCCAGCGCCCAGGGGTCATAGCCCGCGTGTACCACGCGGTAAAGCGCCTCGAAGTCGGCCAGCAACAGGGCATCTGCAGCCGGACCCAGGCCCAGCAACCGTCGCGCGAGCATTGCCGGCTCCTGCGTATTCAGCGCATCGGCATCCGAGCGGGACAGGTAGGCCCCGGTTTGTACCTGTCCGATCCCGATGGCGAGGACTGCGGCCAGTTCGGCCTCACTGGACAGGTCGGCAAGCAGTCCGGACGACACCACCACGGTGCCCTGCGGCAATCCCGTCACGAAAAAGGCCGGATCATCCAGCACCACAAACCGCCAGGCATAGTCCGGGTCACGGTCCTGCTGCAACAGCCAGTGTCCGACCAGATTCACATAGCTGCGCACCCCGTCCCGGGCAGACAACGGCGCGGCGCCCAGCAGGTGGGCCAGCATGTGATCCTCGATCGCCGCTCGGCGCTCGGCGGAAACGCGCGGCACAGAAAACACGCTGTGTGCCGGCTCCGCAGGCGAACCGGCAGGATCACCGACGGCTTCCTCCGGCCCCTGCAACAGGCCACAACCCGGAAGCAACCCCATCACCAGGCAGAACGCCGCAACGCGGCCCGCCGACGTCAACGCGGTCGCCCCGAAATCAGCCGGGCACTTTTGGCAAACTGTTGCAGCTCATAGCGGCTGGGCTCGGAGGGCGCCAGCTCCATGGCTTCTTCGAGCCGCGGCCGTACCGTCAGAATCTGCTTCATGTGCAACCCGCTCAGCTTGGCGCGCTCGACACCGGAGACCGGCGCAAAGCGGGTTGAGAGCACCGGCACCCAGCCTTCCACGGCATGGTCCGCGCGCACCCGGTACCAGCCTCCGCTGCGCTCCACGCCCAGCAGGCGCGCACCGGCCGGGAGCGTTTCCATGGCCGGCATGTGCGCCGCCGGTCCCACCCGCAGACTGACCGGCTCCTGCACCACCAGCAGCAGGTCCTGTGCAAAGGCAGGCGTCAGCAACGCCCACAGCACGAAAGCCAGCGAAAAACGTCTCATGCAGACTCTCCTCAAATCTCCAGAAAGCGTAGCCGCTCCTGTCGGTTTTGCCGGTGTCTCAGCACCTGACAGCAAGCCGAAAGTCTTGATGTATGCTGGGTTTCAGGATTCCTGCAATGACCGAGACGATTCATGGCCGACCCGCTCTCCTCCCCCGAATTCATGCCGCACGGGCATTGTTACTTCTGGACCCCGGAGATTCTCTGGGTCCACGTGGTATCCGATGCGCTGATCGCACTCTCCTACGCCTCCATTCCAGCGGCACTGATCTATTTCGTCCTGAAGCGCACCGACCTGAAATTCAGCTGGGTGTTCGTGCTGTTCGGGGTCTTCATTCTGACCTGCGGGGCAACGCATGTCATGAACATCTACAACACCTGGGTACCGGCCTATTATTCGGCGGGCCTCCTCAAGCTGGTCTGCGCCGCCGCATCCGTGGGAACCGCCTTGGTGCTCTGGCCGCTGATCCCGGCCTTGCTGCGACTGCCCAGTCCCAGCCAGCTCGAGTCCGCCAACAGCCTGCTTGCGCACGAAGTCGAGGAACACAAGCTGGCGCGGGAGGAACTGGCC
>JBFKXW010000307.1:0-3847 GCA_041637915.1 Pseudomonadales bacterium
GAATACCACCAGGACCTGCTCGAGATCATCAACGAGGGACTATCCATCGGCCTGGGTCTCGGTATCGGCAAGAGCACCAATCCGGTTGCACCCAGCCTCATGACGCTGGCCTTTCATCATCAGGTCGATGACACCTGTTCCAGTGAGGTCCTGCTGAAGATTTTTCTGGGCATCTTCACGCAGGAAGTCATTCACCATCTCGACGCGCTGTACGAGGATATCCGCCAACTGCTGCAAAAGCATGGCTTGCTGGATCTGGCGGAAAAGGCCCGCGATGAAGCCCGTCGCGCGGCAATACGTCCCCGCGAGGAGCGGGATGTGTTGATCAGCGAATCTGAGTTGTCCAGCATCGGGCATTCCGGTGGCGGTCCGGTTCAACCCGGGAATGAGAACCTGTTCGGCCCGGCCACCACGGCCCCGCTGGTGCCACCACCTCTACCCGTCGGTGGTTTCAGCGCGTTGCAGAACGTTCTGGAACAACGCAACAACAATTTGCAGTCTGCTGGCTGGGTGCCGCCGGAGAAACAGGGCGGCGCCGCGGATGGCTCCGGTGGCCCAGCCCCGGCAGCGGAGATCGGTCCCACGCTGCTGAATCAGTTGCTCGGCAACCTACAGACGCAGGCACAGACAACGGCGGAGGACGCCCCCTCGGGAAGACTGTCCGATCTGCTGGCACAGGCACTCAATGCACAGGCCGGCGATGAGCCGGTGCGGCTCAATATGGAGCAGCAAAAGTCCGTCGATCTGGTGGAAAATCTGCTGGATGGCATTCTGCAGGAGCCAGGCAGCGCGGCCGAACTCGACCAGTGGATGCACAAATTGCAGGTGCCGATTCTGCGCCTGATCCTCAACGACCCCGGTTTCCTGTCGCAGCAGGACCATCCAGCCCGACAGGTCATCAACCAGATCGCCCGGCTGGCGGGTGACCGCTCGCAGAAAAGCAGCAGCCTCAACAAGACGCTGCAGCACTTCGTCGATCGCATCATCAATGAGTATGACGGGGATGCAGCGATTTTTGACGAAACGCTGGATGAACTGAACAAGATTGTGGAGCGGCGCAATCAGTCGTTTCTGCGCAATCTGCAACGCATCCGTAACACGCAGGAAGGGCATCAGCGACTGCTCGACGCGCGCAACACGGTGGCCCATCTGCTCCGTAAACTGACCGGCAGCCAGCCCGTCATCAGCATCGTCAAGCAGATGATCGAGGGTGGCTGGCGCGACCTCATGGTCACAACCATTGTGCGGGACGGAACCGACAGCGTTGGCTACCGGGAACAGGGGCGCATTCTCTGTCAACTGCTGGAGATACTGCCGCCCGGCAAGACGCTTGCAGACGCCATGTCACAGTTGCCGGCTGAGGAGGACGCCCGCGCACTCATCGCACAGGTACAGGAAGGCCTGGAATTGGCCACGGCGGATGCCTTCTTGGTCCAGTCGGTCTGTGATGACCTGCTGAGTGTGCTGCTGGGCAGGGCTGCACAACTCGATGCCGAACGCATTGCGCTGGAACCACTGGGTGAAGAAGTACTGCGCATTGAGGAGTCCGCGCTGAGCGGTGCGGATGACAACGACTTCACACTCTCTGACCGGCATCGCCTGCGTCGCCTGCGCTCCATGCAGACCGGTGACGGCATCCTGATGCAATCGGATTCGGATCAACCCAGGCGCATCCGGCTGGCCTGGAAATCGGATGACAGCGCCCGCATGGTGTTCGTGGATGATCGCGGGCTGGACCCGCAGGAACTCAGCATGGACGCCCTGCTCGATCAACTGCATGGTGGCCAGATCGAATTTCAGCTGGACGGCGATCTGCCGGCGATCGACAAGGGCATCCTGCGGACCATTCAGTCCACCTACGATAAATTACTGCAGGAAACAGCGCGGGACCCGCTGACCGGCGCGTACACGCGGAAGGAGTTCGTGCGCAAGCTGGAGCACGCCGTGCAGGAGGCGCGCGCGGAATCGAGAGACCGCATTCTGTTCTATCTCGATGTAGACCGCTTCAAGGTGATCAACAGCGACGCCGGCATGGACGCCGGCGATGCGCTCGTCAAACGAATCACGGAATTGGCGGAGGGCAACATTCCCAGGCTGGAATGCAGTGGCCGCATGGGCGGTGACGAACTTGGTCTGCTGCTGGCCGATGCCACCACGGAGCAGGCGGTGGAGTCGGCCGAAAAACTCCGCAAATTGGTGGAAGAGATGCGTTTTGAGTGGGACGGAAAAATATTCCAGCCGACCATCAGCATTGGCATTGTCGAGATTCATCATGGCCTGAAGGACGTCAATGAACTGATGCGAACCGCCGACAGCGCCTGTTTCGCGGCAAAATCGCTCGGCCGGAACCGCGCGCATCTCTACATCAGCACCGATTCGCTGAGCAGCCGTCAGACCACCATGATGAGTTGGGTCTCACGCATCAATCGCTGCCTCGAGGAAGGCCGCATCGAGTTGCGCCTGCAACCGATCACGGCCGTGAACGGGAATGGCAGCGGCACCCACCATCACGAAGTGCTGATGGCGGTCATGGACGAAGATGGCCAGCCCGGCTCACCCTTCGAGTTCATTCAGGCGGCCGAGGCCTACGGACGCATTCAGTCCGTCGACAAGTGGGTCGTGCGCAGGGTGCTCGGCTGGCTGCGGGACAATCCGGCGCTCCATGAGCAGGTGGGTGGAGTGGCCATCAATCTGTCGGGCGCCTCGGTGGGTGACGAGCGTTTCCTGGAATTCCTGCTGGCGGAGATCAAGGCCTGTGGCGTACAGCCGGCCATGCTCGGATTCGAGGTCACCGAGACCGTTACGGTGTCCAGCCTCGAAGCCGCTTCGGAGTTCATCTCCGAGATCCGCGCAGCAGGCTGCCCCTTCTCGCTGGATGATTTCGGCTCGGGCATGTCCTCTTTTGCCTACCTGCGCACCATGCCGGTCGACTACCTGAAGATCGACGGCGTGTTCATCAAGGATATCGTGAGCACCCCCTCGGACTTCGCCATGGTGAAATCCATCAACGAGATCGGCCATTTTCTCGGCAAGAAAACCATCGCGGAATACGTCGAAAACGAAGAGATCCTCCGCAAACTGCGCGAAATCGGCATCGACTACGCGCAGGGCTGGCATATCTCCAAGCCAATCCCGATGCATCGGTTCGGCACGCAGTAAATCGCCTGACCGAACATCATTTCAACGCGGTCGTTGGCTCAGCCGGGGCGGTTGGGTGGCCTGAACGCCAACGACCCCGCACTCCGCTGCCGGCGGTCAATGCCGAGCCGGCGCCCGGGCTCTGTCTCGCCACCGGCCTCACCGGCCTGCTCTCGACGATCAGCATCGTCGCGGCGTTCGTCGCGGCGCCGCTCGGCAAACGTCATCAGCCGGCAATTGCACTGCAGACGCTTGTTACAGGTTTCCAAAGGCAACTGCGGCACTTCGAACTCGGAGAAACAAAGGCCGTCGAGCGCCTGCGCAGCACGACAGGTGCGCTCCGGATGACCCGCACAAAGAATGACCTCGCCGCCGGCAGCGCCCGCTTCTGGTCTGCCGGCAGCATCCGCTTCTGTTCCGCTGGCAGCAGACGGCGGCTGTGCCGGCCGCTGGCCGGGTCGCTGGATGCTGTCAATATTCAGGCTGATGGCGACATTGCCCTTTGCGGGGGAAGCCGGCGTCCCGGCGCCCTGCCGAAAGTCTGCTGCGGTCAGGTGCGGAAATAACTGGCGCAGCTTCTCTGGCAGAGCGCCGCCGGTTTGTGACGCCAGCAGGTGATGGATGAACAGGCTCTGCAGAAAGGACTGGAACAGGCGTGCCGGCTGCCCGGCCATCAGTTGCATGCCCGCGACCCAGTCGAACCCCTCGC
>JBFKXW010000308.1:0-3824 GCA_041637915.1 Pseudomonadales bacterium
ATCAACTGGTCGGCGGTCTGGGAGAAATCGTTGCACAACCTGACTTTCGCAACGGACCGGGGCACGACGACGGGCCTGAATTCGTTCACCGCAACCCTGCTGGCCAGCAGTCAGAATGCCTTCGCCGGCACGCAGGCATTCATTGATGCGCTGTCCAGCGAGGGGGACATCAGCGAAGTCTCCAATCCGCAGTTGATCACGCTGAACAATCAGCCAACGCACCTCATCATCGGGAACAAGCAGCGCTTCATCTCCTCGACCGAGTCCAGTATCAATGCGGGCGTGAATGCCATCCAGTCGGTGACGGCCAGTACCGAGGATCTCATCACCGGTTTCAGCCTGTTGTTGCAACCAACCATTCTCAACAACGCCGACCTGCAGGTGCAGATCGCGCTGGACCGGTCCACGCTGGTGTCGCTGGACTCCATCACACTGGGCCCGGCGGCCAATCAGAATACGATCCAGGTGCCCAACGTGGACATCAGTAACAGCATTCAGCGGGTACGGCTGAAGAGCGGTCAGACCATCATCCTGACTGGCTTTGAGCAGGTCACCAACACCAACAACCGGCAGGGCGTCACCGATCCCGACGCCTGGTGGCTCGGCGGTCGCAAGCAGTCCCAGTCTGCACGCACGTCCATTGTGGTGCTGCTGACACCGGTCATCCTCTAGCGCGGTACGCCGCCATGCCAGGAATTGTCCAGGAACTCGAAATCGGACGCTATCGGTATGTGTTCGGGATGGACTGGTACATCCTGGAAATCGAAAACCAGCGTCAACAGATCAATGCACTCGCCGACCGGCAGCAGACCAAGATTGGCGTGCGGACCGGTTCATCCAAGCTGCATCCGGGCGTCGGCTTCCTGACCGGCATGCGCAAGGCCGGTGCGGTCAGCGCGGCGGCCACCATCGCCAAACACATCGATCACACCATCCTGGTCCAGCCGCTGAAGATATTCGGCGGTCCGGAGGAACTGTTCTGGATGGTGGCCGTACAGGATCGTCGGATCGTGCCCGGCACCGACCTGGTGGCCCCCGAGGCGGACCTGGCTCCGCTGGTGCGGCGCTACAGCGTGCTGGGCGACTTCAAGCTGGTGGGTGACGAGTATTTCTTTGAGCGGAATTTTCGCGAACTGCGCGCCGGGCATGAGTTCTTCCCGCAGAACGCCGAAACCATTGAGCACATGCTGGTGCGCGGCCCGGTCCGGTTGCGCGCACTGGCACATCAGACCCGCCGTCAGGCGATATCGGTTGGCGTGGCGCTGGGCGTGGTGGCGGTCTGTGTGCTCACAATGGTGTGGTGGAAACAACGACAGGCGGAACAGGCCCTGCAACCGGTCGAGCAGCCGACCTCGGCGGAGATGTGGCGCGCCCAGCTGCCGATCATCCGTGCCCAGATGATCAAGCAGTTCGAGGAAACCCTCGGGCCGGTGACCCCCAGCACGTTCGTTGAGGCGGCCATGGAACGCATCGGGGAAATCTCGCCGCTGCAGGATGACTGGTATCTGAGTGAGATCGACTGTAACCGCACGCGTTGCGCATCCACCTGGGTGAACGGCGGGCTCTCCGACAACATGACGCTGTGGTCCTCGTTGCGCGGGGAGGGCGATCTCTCGTTTGAGCCAACGGGCACAACGGCCAGTCTGATCTTCCCTATGGCAGTGGAGACGGACCGTCAGGAAATCAGTTCCGTCGAAATTGCGGCCCTGCCACCGCAGCAACGCTGGCTGCGGGAGCAGGGCAGCCGCCTGCAGCAACTGGCCAGTGTCGGCTTGCAGGTCAGCCTGATTCCGCCGAAACCGAGCCAGCAGTTCATGCCCAGCCCGGATGGCACGGACCTCATCGGCCCGGATACGACCTTCAAGTTCGGCACCTACAAGGTCAGTGGCAAACATTACTTCATGATTCGTGATGCCGTGAAACGGCTGAGCGATGAACTGTTTTCGGTGGAGAGCATCCGGATCCGCTTCAACGAGGATCAGGAAACCACCGGTTGGACCCTGGAGGGTAATTATGTGTGGAAGTGACAGGACCCCGCGGCTGTGCGACGGCCCACGTTCCCGTGGTCCGTTAATCGAAATGTCCAAGCCTGGTTGGGTAGCCCGGGGGACCGCACTCGCGCTCGGCGTCATCCTCAGTCTGCCCGCCGCAGCCGATACCATTGACGATTTTCAGCAGGCGCGACGCGACAAGATCATGCGCGAACTGGAACTGAAAAGTGGTCCGGACCCGCGTAACGTGTTGCAGAATGTGCAGCCCACCGCCCAGGAAATCATCCCGGTGTACAAGGGCAGCTACGGCAGCGCAAATAATGTCCGCGATCGCTACGTGCTGCTGGCGTATGAACGGAAAACCCTGGAGGCGCGACTGAATGATGTGCTGCCGGGGGGCTGGCAGGTGATCGAGATCGGTCTTAGTTACGCCAAGATTCAGAAAGGCGGCGTCACCCGGTTCCTGGATGTGAAGTTGCCGGAGACGACCTTTCCGCGCGGTCTGAATCCGTCAATTTTCCAGCCGATCAACTGAGGCTCCCGCCGCATGAGCAACTCCGCCAGCCGTCGCACGCCCATCAACTCGCAGGAGCAGTTGGGCAAGTACCGTGCGGTGCTTTCTCACGATGCCAATCTCGACAAGGACATGTCGATTGAACTGCCGGACAGCATCCGCAGCAAGTGCGCGGTGCTGCTTCAGGAGGGCGAGCGGGTTCGCATCATCACCACGGAGTGGCCCTCGGCGGCACTGTTCGTGGTCATCGGCAAGGTGGAGAAGAAGGGCTACAAGATCACTGAGCATGATTTCAGCCTGGTCACGCCGCACCTGTTCAATCTCATCATCGGGCAGAAAGACAGCAGCGAAGGCATCCAGATCGATGAGAGCAAGGTGCATGAAGCGCAGATCCGCTTTCGCCAACTGATTGAAGCGGCGGTGATGCGCAAGTATCCGGCTTCGGACATCCACGCGGAATTCAACCAGAAAAAGGGCCGCATCCTGTTCCGCATCAACGGATTCCGGGAGCATCACACCGATATGCTCACCTCGGATGCGGAGATCATGTTCGGATCGGCCTGGTACGGCTATGCCGCTGACAAGGCCAAGAACGCCGGGGCGTCCTTTACGCCCTCCAAGCCACAGGCGGCAAATGGTTCGGTCACGCTGCACGACGGCACCATTATCGACTTTCGCTGGCAGTCCAAGCAGGCCGACAGCGGTTTCGATGTGGTCCTGCGACTGCTCGTACGCGACTCCGAGAAGTCCAAGCCGATTCCGCTGGAGAAAGCCGGGTACGAGCCGGAGCAACTGGAAATGATTCTCGCGGCGGCCAACTCCAAGGGAGGGGCGACGTTCTTCAGCGGGGATACCGGCTCCGGTAAATCCACCTCCATGCTCGGGTTCATGAACGCGATTCACGTTGTCCGGCCAATGGCTTCGCTGGTGAGCCTGGAGAACCCACGGGAGTACCTGGTCGATTTCATCCGTCAGACCAGCGTGACGGACGGCGATTTCACCGAGATGCTGGCGGTGCTGCTGCGATCGGATTACGACTCGCTGATGACCGGGGAAGTGCGCACCAAGCAGGAAGTCGACGGCTTCGTGCGCTCGGTACTGGCCGGGCACCAGGGATGCACCACGATCCACACGGCCGATGCCCAGTCCATCCTGCAACGGCTGGAAGATATCGGTGTGGCGCGCAGTATTCTCGGCTCCAAGAAATTTTTCAGCCTGCTGATCCACCAGACGCTGGTTCCCACGCTGTGCAAGAACTGCCGGATTCCGTTCGTGTTCTCGGAAGAGGCCAAGGAAGTGCGGTTGCGGGCGCGCATGCG
>JBFKXW010000309.1:0-3777 GCA_041637915.1 Pseudomonadales bacterium
GGCAAGGTGGCGGAGCCGGAATCCACGGTCCGTGTCGACACCCGCCGGCTGGATTCGATCATGAATATGGTGGGAGAACTGGTGCTGGTGCGGAATCGGCTGGTACGCCTCGGTTATGACAGTGGCAATGAAGATATCGGCAAAGCCATTGCCAATCTGGATGTGGTGACCGCTGATCTGCAGATGTCGGTCATGAAAACCCGTATGCAGCCGATCAAAAAGGTTTTCGGGCGCTTCCCGCGTGTGGTGCGCGACCTGGCCCGCAACCTGGAAAAAGAGATCAATCTCGAGATGGTCGGGGAAGAAACCGACCTCGACAAGAATCTTGTCGAAGCACTGGCCGATCCGCTGGTCCACCTGGTGCGCAACTCGGTCGATCACGGCATTGAAAGCCCGGCCGAGCGGCAGGCTGTCGGCAAGCCGCGGGCGGGTACGGTGGTGCTGGCCGCCCAGCAGGAGGGGGATCACATCCTGCTTTCGATCACGGATGATGGCGGCGGCATGGACCCGGATGTGCTCCGCGAGAAGGCGATCTCCAAAGGCGTGATCGATCGGGATGTCGCCAGCCGCATGACGCCCCGGGAATGTTTCAACCTGATTTTCGCGCCGGGCTTTTCCACGCGTGACCAGATCTCGGACGTGTCTGGCCGTGGTGTCGGTATGGACGTGGTGAAGACCAAGATCAGCCAGCTGAATGGCACGCTCGATATCAATTCAGAAAAAGGCAAGGGCACCGTCATCTCGATCAAGGTGCCCCTGACACTCGCCATTTTGCCGACACTGATGGTGATCCTGGGGAATCAGACCTTCGCATTGCCATTGGTGAGCGTGAACGAAATCTTCAATCTCGACCTGACCAAGACCAACGTGGTGGACGGGCAGGAGGTCATCGTGATCCGCAAGAAGCCGATCCCGTTGTTTTATCTGAGCCGTTGGTTGGTGCGTGGAGGCGGCATTACGGAGCCTCAGCCGGAAACCAATGTGGTGATCGTCTCTGTGGGTGAAAAGAAGGTCGGTTTTGTCGTGGACCAGCTGATCGGCCAGGAGGAGGTCGTCATCAAGCCCCTCGGAGCCTTGCTGCACGGTACCCCGGGGATGGCGGGCGCCACCATCACCGGTGATGGTCGTATCGCGCTGATCGTGGATGTGCCGGCGATGCTCAAACACTATGCCCGACGTTTTTAAGCGGCGTGGAGCAGTCCGCCTCTTTTTGGCGGACGTCAATCTGTTTACCATCAGGCAGAGCGCTCAGGGACCTGGGCCGGGTGTGCACGGTGTCATTACGTTCTGGAGCCGTCTGCGGTGAATGATGATCTGATTGAACTGCTTGATGATGAGGAAGATCTTGATCTTTCCTCGGCAGCAGGTGGTGAAAGGTCAGTCTGGAACCTGCTTGTCGTAGACGATGACGACGAGGTCCACCAGGCGACGCGCTTCGCGCTGGGTGACGCCGTGGTGCTCGGACGGGAGCTGAAGATCCATTCGGTGCACAGTGCATCGGAAGCTGTCGATTTTCTGCAGTCCAATGGCGAAATCGCCGTCATTCTGCTCGATGTGGTCATGGAGACAGAGGATGCCGGGCTGCGGCTGGTGGTGCGGATTCGCGAAGAGCTGCTGATGGATGATCCCCGGATCATCCTGCGTACCGGACAGCCCGGCTACGCCCCCGAAGTGGACGTCATTTCCAAATACGATATCAACGACTACCGGACCAAGAGCGAACTGACCCACAGCCGTCTGCTGACCTCGGTCACGGCCGCATTGCGGGGTTTCGATCAGATCCAGCAGCTGCATCGCAGTCACGCAGGTTTGTCCCGGATCATCGATCTCACCAACGAGCTGTCTTCCTACGAGGATCTGGATTCCTTTTCAGCGCAGGTGCTGCACCACGCGGCCGGTCTCCTGCATTTGCAACAGCCGGATGCGGCGCTTGTGCTCGTTCCGTTTGAGCGCGCCCGGTCAGAAGACCGCTGTGCGCGGCTCGTATCCGCAACGGGATCGCTGGCATCTTCTACCGGTACAGCCATAAAAAACATGCCCGATGCGCAGGTGCCGGAAGTTCTCAACGCAGCGCTGGAGCAGGGCGATACCCTGTTCGCAGAGCAGGAATTGGCGCTGCTCTGCCGGGGCAAGCGGTACGGTTTCTGCCTGTGGATCGGCACGGGCCGACCGGTGGACCGCGAGGAAGAAAAGCTACTCCGCGTATTTGCGCAGTATCTGGCCGTGAGCGCGGACAAGTTTGCGCTGGTGCACCATCTGCAGCGGATTGCCTACGAAGACGCACTCACCGGACTGCCGAACCGTCTGGCATTGATGCGTATCCTGCGCGAGGCGCTGGAGGCCCCGGCAGACCAGGTATTGCTGTTGCTGGACATTGATCATTTCAATTCCCTGAATGAGAACGTGGGCTACGACAACGCGGAGGAGTTGCTGAGGATTTGCGCGATGACGCTGCAGGGTGCGGCTCGCGAGTGTGAGGCGCGACTGGCGCGCGTTGGACCGGACATCTTTGCCATGGTGGGGCCGTCCCGGCATATCACACTGGAGCGGGCTGAATCCCTGACCCTGGTGGAGCTGGAACTGGACCAGATTGGTGAGGTGAAGCTGACGCTGACCGGTTCACTGATTACGCTGGATGCCAGCGGGTTTACCAGTGAGCGGGTGCTGAGTGCCGGTTACGCCATGCTCAAGGAAGCCAAGCGGGATTCCATCGGGCATGTACTGCCTTACCGCACTGGCCTGATTGATGAAGTGCATGAGAATGCCATCCTGCTACAGGAAATGAGTCATGCTTTGCCGAACGGGCAGTTCCGGCTCGCGTACCAGCCGAAATGGGACATTCGCAAGCAGCGATTCCATGGCATGGAAGCGCTGATCCGCTGGCAGAAAGCGGATGGCAGTTGGGTTTCGCCGGCGAAATTCATTCCGGTTGCGGAGTCATCCGGCCTGATCGTCCGGATTGGCCAGTGGGTGGTGCGCACTGCCTGTGACGAGTACGCGCGCCTGCTGGAGGTCAACGACGACCCGGGCCCACTCGCACTGAATGTCTCCGGCGGTCAGTTCCGCGACGAACTTTTCCTGCCCCTGCTGGAGGAGTGTTTGCAGAAGCACGGCATTGATCCTGATCAGATCATCATCGAGATCACTGAAACGGCCGCCATCAACGATGGACTGGAAGATGCCGTGAAGCGTCTGCAGGCGATTCGTGACATGGGGATTCACGTGGCCCTGGACGATTTCGGGACCGGATACTCCTCCCTGTCCTACCTGCAGCAGTTACCGGTAGATCAATTGAAGATTGACCGTGCGTTTGTGCAGCGACTGAATCAGGCCGAGGGCAGTGCCATCATCGGCACCATGATTCAGCTCAGTCACGCTTTGCATCTGAACGTGGTGGCCGAAGGCGCCGAAGAGATGAGCGAGGTGACTCAACTGGCCGGCCTGGACTGCGATGTGCTGCAGGGCTACGTGTACGCAAAACCCATGTTCATGGATGAGCTGATCGTATGGCAAAGTTCGCCCGCCGCCAGCGCGCTCGCCGAAAAACGCTGAGATGACGCTGTTCAGTTCCATCCGGTTCCGGATTGCCGGCATGGTGCTGATCCCGGCTCTGGGCCTGTTGGCGCTGTTCGTATGGAATACCGATCACCTGCTGAAGAAGATGGTGGTTGCGAGTGCCACCGATTCGATCTCCAAATATTCGCAAACGCTGAATCTTGCACTCAGCCCGTACACCGACTCGGAGGAATCCCTGGCGGATTTTCTGCCCTTCCTGCA
>JBFKXW010000310.1:0-3774 GCA_041637915.1 Pseudomonadales bacterium
CACTTGCCGGGCAATAATGTCAGCGCCTTGATTCGACGACGTAGCATGACGCTCCTGCCCAGGCTGCTTTTGCAAATCCCGCCAGGGTGGCGGGTGGTAGAGACAGACCACGTACAGTGTAGGACTGCCAGGAGGGGGTCCGGATGCTCCCCCGGAGGCCACCGGTGAACCCTCCGTTTATCATATCCAGTGCTTTCAATGGTTCGCACATCCAACGTTGGCACGCTGAGTGCCCAACACGGGTTGCTGCCGGCTGCCGGTCAGATCGAGCTGAAACCGGTAAAGGACAGGTGTCGCTGTAACGCTACGACCGGTTTCCCCAAATCTTGCAGACCGCTGCATCCGATCCCAGGGTGCCGACAATCCATGCCACCGACCCCACACACAGGAAAACCATCACCGGGATCAGCGCGCCCATTTCACCAGTGGTATAGGCGGCGATCGCCGCGCCCAGTGCAAGAAGCAGAAACAGGGGGCCCATGATGAGAAGTGCGACGCGATGAGACTTTTTGTAGGTGGAAGCATCCCCCCCGGTCTCAAAGATTTTCAGGATGGGCCAGAACAGGGACGTTAATTGCTTCTTCACCTGAGACAACTCCTCGTGCAATCCTTGAATGATTCGCCATCACGCCGTTTGTGATGGCTCTCATCGCACCGTGACGTGGACCATACCACGACCGCCCCGCGCCGATCGGTTTCTGTGAACGGGTGATAAAATAGCGCGTGCGTTTAACCTTGGAAACAGATTCAGATGACCAGCAAGCTCAGCCAGCTACGTGAAATGACGCATGTCGTCGCCGACACCGGTGATCTGTCACAAATCGAGCGCTTCCAGCCCGAGGACGCAACCACCAATCCGAGCCTCCTGCTCAAGGCGGCGGAAACGCCGGCTTTCGAACCCACCATCCAGCAGGCACTGCGCGCGGCTCGTGGCAGCTCCGAAAACGCGCGGATCGCCGACGCCATGGACCATCTGGCAGTGGGTGCCGGACGCCGCATCCTGGACATCATTCCCGGACGTGTTTCCACCGAGGTGGATGCTCGTTTCTCATTTGATACAGCGGCCACCATCCAGCGCGCAAAGCGGCTGATCGCGCTGTACGAACAGGCTGGCGCGGACCGTGGCCGCATCCTGATCAAGATCGCATCCACCTGGGAAGGCATCCGGGCAGCTGAGCAACTCGAGCGGGAGGGCATTCACTGCAATCTCACCCTGCTGTTCGGCTTCACACAGGCCGTCGCCTGTGCAGAAGCCGGCGTCACGCTGATTTCCCCCTTCGTCGGTCGCATCCTGGATTGGCACAAGAAGCACACGGGGCGCGACAGTTACCCGCCTGCGGAAGATCCGGGTGTGCAGTCCGTTACGCGGATCTACAACTATTACAAGCAACACGGTTACCCGACCATCGTGATGGGGGCAAGTTTCCGGAATACCGGCGAGATTGAGCAATTGGCCGGATGCGATCGACTGACCATCAGCCCGGCATTGATGGAAGCGCTCGAACAGGATACCGGCACCCTGCCCCGTCAGCTGAATCCGGAAACCGTTATCAGGGATGAGCCCAGGGTATCCCTGGATGAAAGCGCTTTTCGGTGGGAGATGAACGAAGATGCGATGGCGACCGAGAAGCTCGCAGAGGGCATTCGCAACTTCGCGGCAGATGCCCACAGGCTGGAGCAGATTCTCCGCAGCCGGGCCGCCGCTTGAAACTGAATGATTGATGCGCTCTCCCGCGTGCCCCGCACTGTAGGATACACAGACAAGATACTGGGGGACGCTGCCATACGGCCGGGTGAGCGCATGCCTCCGTGGCGCTACTCTGGGTCATTTACCAGTGATCCCGGCAGTGTGCCGCAACGCCAGTCAGGCTTTTGCCAGAAGCAGCATCGGAGTGGGTGATGGATATTCGTGGAAAGAGGCGCTCGGAACACTTCGAAGATCGTGGCGCCGGGCGTCGCGGCGCGCGTGGTGGCGGGGGCGGTGCCGGTGTCAGAATCCTCAGCTTCGTGTTTCGTCGGTTCGGATTCAAGGGCGTCATGGTTGCCGGCGTTGCACTGGGCGGAATCTACCTGATCGCCCCTGAAGGTCTGCGGCAATCGCTGGTGGGTGGCGCACCATCGACGCCCGCCGTGACGGGCAAAGTGTGTGAGGCATCTCAAAAGCATGCGGCAGCTTGCGACTTCTCCCGTGCGGTGCTGGCATCCACCGAGGACGTATGGGCCCGGAAATTTTCCGCAGCAGCCTTGCCCGCCTATGAAATGTCTCCGCCGGCAGGCTACCAGATGCCCACGCTGGTGGTCTTCGCCCGGGCCGTGCAGACCGGCGGATGCGGCAACGCCACTTCCGCAGTCGGACCGTTTTACTGTCCTGCGGATCGGAAGCTCTACATCGACCCAGGTTTCTACGACGTCCTCGCACGGAAGCTGAATGCACCGGGTGACTTTGCCCAGGCCTACGTGATCGCCCATGAGGTAGGACATCACGTGCAGAACCTGATCGGCTCCCTGCGGCTGCGTCTTCCCGGCGAGACCAAAGCGCAATCTTCGGTGCGTGCCGAGCTGCAGGCTGACTGTCTGTCTGGTGTCTGGGGCCACAGTGCCCGCAAGGACCTTCAGATCACTGAGGCCGATATTGCTGAGGCAACGCAGGCCGCTCACAACATCGGTGATGATGCACTGGGGCACAAGAACGAGGCTACTTATACACATGGCTCGAGCGTCCAGCGCATTCGCTGGTTCCGGAAAGGTTTCGAAACCGGGGACCCGAGACACTGCGACACCTTCTCGGTTCAGAGGTATCAGGATCTCTAGTGTTTTCCCTACCAGACAGGGCGGGCGGGCAGGCCGCCCGGATCGAACCACGGCATGGATGCGGTCCAAACCCTATACTGGTTACGTCTCTGCCCGGGATATTCAGGAATGCACTTACGTGGCATCCGGCCTGACCTGCGCCGCTTCGCCCTGCTGCTTTGGTCGATCTGGAGCATCGCTGCCGCGGCTGCCCAGCCGGAGGGCGCCCACGGCGCGTCGCTACCGGTGCATGGGAATCTGGAGAGGGTCAATCTGGGGCCCTATCTTGAGTACATTCGGGATGAGCGGGGCACACTGACCTTTTCTGACGTACTCGAAGGGGAGGCTGCAGCGCGGTTCGCGGACCTGCCCGCAGACAAGATCAGCCTCGGCTTTACCACCGATCATTACTGGTTCCGGTTCAGGCTGTACAATCCCACCAATCGCGAACAGATTCTCTACCTGGAAGCAGCCTACCCGCTGATTGATTCCCTGAGCCTGCACGTACCGGATGCGACGGGGCACTATCACGTCATCGAACTGGGCGACCACAAACCATTCGCCGAACGTCCGATGATTCAGAACGGCTTCACGTTTCCGCTCCGTATCGGCGCCGGAAAAAGTTCCCTCTACTATCTGAAAATCAGCACGACCAGTGTCTTCGACGTGCCCCTGACGCTGAGTGGTCCCAAGCATTTTTTCGAATATCACTATGACAGCCAATGGCAGAACGGGTTGTTCTACGGTCTGCTGCTGGGTCTGTTCGCCTACAACCTGTTTATCTACTTTTCCACCCGCGAACGGGCGTTTTTCTTCTATATCCTGTACGTTTTCGGGATCACCGGGCTCACTTCCGCGCTGGATGGCATCCAGTTTCGTGTCTTCGCGAATGCGGTCGCATGGCAGCAGTACGCAAGCCTGGTGTTCATCAATCTCACCAGTCTCTTTTTCCTGCTGTTTGCCCGCGACTTTCTGGCGCTCTCC
>JBFKXW010000311.1:0-3762 GCA_041637915.1 Pseudomonadales bacterium
CGCGGCCAGGAAGGCCGCCCGTCCGTCCCCGCGGTCCGCCGCCCGCATGGCGCCGGCTCCGCCAACGGCCTGTTGCAGCCGGGTATCGTGGTCCGGGTGCGTGGCGAACAGCCCATGGTAACCCTGATACTCCTCGCCGGCCGCGCGGGCACGCGCCTCGGCATGCTGCTCCTGCGCCTTGAGCGCTCGCAAAACGCCCACCATGGCCTGTGGATCATAGCCAGCCCGGGCCAGATACTCTGCGCCCAGCCGATCCGCCTCCAATTCCATTTCCCGGCCATAGCCACGCACTACCGCGGTGCCCAGCAGATTCGCCAGGTCTGCTGCCTGCCGCACGCCGGTGCCAATCGCCACCGCCGTGCTGAAGACCCCGGCCAGCGTGCCACTGGCATGCTGGCGCACCGCATGCCGGGCCGTCACGTGCCCGACTTCGTGGGCCAGCACGGCCGCCAGTTCCGCCTCGGAGTTCAGATGTGCGACCAGGCCCCGGTTGATGTAGATGTAACCACCCGGCAGTGCCATGGCGTTGATACCGGGTGTATCCAGAACCGTAAACCGATAATACAGATTGCCGCGATGGCTCACGGCAGCGACCCGCTCTCCAATTTCCTGCACGTACGCCTGCAGTTTCTCCTGCTCATAGGGCGCTGTCTGCGCCAGCACCTGCTTGTTGTATTCCCGCCCCAGCGCAATTTCGCTGTTCTCGGACATGAACACGAGATCACGTTCACCGGTCGCAGGATTCGTTGCACAGCCCTGCAGGAACAGCAGGCACACCAGTGCGGCAAAGGACACATTCTTCATGGCAGCCATTCCAGCAGGAGCGGATGATCCACACGCATCAGGTAGCGGGCATAACCGCGCTCACGTACTGATCTCGAGCCAGCCCGGTCCACCAGCCACCCGCGCGTTTCCAGACGACGCGCGCGCCATTGCTGTGGGTCAACCCCACGCGGCACGTGCCTGGTAAGCAGTTTGATCACAACCGGCCCGTCCAGTTCCAGCCAGATTGCCCGTGGCGTTGCAGAGACACTTCTAACTTCGCCGCGCAGTCGCACGAAGCCCGGCCTGGCACCCGCGATCGCCGATGCGACCCGCGCATCGAAATGGCGATCTGCCCAGACACCGCGGACCGCCTGACGCGCAGCGCGCTCCTGGCGCTGGTAGCATTCAGCAAAGCGGGTGTTGCCGCCAATCAACACCTGCATGGCCATACCATGGTGCAGTTGCAGCGCACTGAGATCCCAGCCTTTGCTGCGTTTCACATGCGCCAACGTGCGCTTATGCCGATCCCGTCCATCTGAGCCCGGCAACACGCCAAATGGCCCACCGACCTGCACATACGCTTTCAGATGCCGCATCGCCCTGCGCGCCTGGGGCTCCGGATACCCACGATCACCACGCAACTCCGGGCTATTGATGCCGATCAGGCGAATGCGCTCGCCAGAGCCTGTTTCCACGGTGTCGCCGTCGATCACCCGCAGGGTGGACTCCCACCGGACCGGCTCCCAGTCCGAGCAGGCGACCGCCCAGCCCCAGCGGGGCAGCAGCGCACAAATAAAAAGGGCGCCTGAAATCAGCGCCCTTTCCATATTTCTGGCCCGCGGCAAGCCGTCAGCCCGCCGGTTTGCCGCCACGGCCGAAGCGACGGTTGAAACGTTCAATCCGGCCACCGGTGTCCATGACCTTTTGCTTGCCCGTGTAGAACGGGTGGCAGGCGGAACATACGTCGAGCTGGATGTCCTTACAGAGCGTGGAACGCGTCTTGACCTGGTTGCCGCAACTGCAGGTCGCAGTGATTTCATCGTAGGCGGGGTGGATATCTGCTTTCATGACGCTCATGCCATCTCAGTGGATCGTTGATCGGTTTGCCCCGTCCGTAGGCTGTGGACGGGAAATGGGCGCGAATCATATACAGTTCTGGCGCGTATCACAAGGCGCCGGACGGATGATCCTGCTCGACACAGCCGCCCGGAATGTCGCAACATCCGGGGGCGGCGCGCGCTCGTGAGGGCGCCGACCGGGCCTCCGGAGACCGGCTGAAACCCCTCGCACACGGCAACCGAAGTGATTGAAAACGAAGAAATAGTGTCCCCGGGTCCGCCGCTGTGCCTGCAGGTCGCGCTGCCGCTGCCCACCAGTGGCAGCTATGACTATCTGCCACCCGCGGCACTGACCACAGAAATCCAGTCGCTGCGAGGCGCGCGCATCCTGGTGCCATTTGGAAGCCGCAGACTGGTCGGGCTGATCCTTGGTGCCGGGCCCAGCACCATGACGGATCACAGCAAATTGCGGCCGGCAGAGACGCTGCTGGACCCTCAACCAGCGCTGCCCGCGCCCCTGCTGGAACTGATGTGCTGGGCCAGCCACTACTATCACCACCCGATCGGGGATGCCCTGTTCAGTCTGCTGCCACCAGCGCTACGCCGGCCGGCCACCCTGACCGCCCCTGCGCAGACGCGCTGGCATGCGCTGGCTCAGGAACCGCCCACGCGTGCGCACCGACAACGCGCTCTCTGGCAATGGCTGGTTGTCCAGGGTGACGCGACCCGGGAAGAACTGGCGGCGGCAGGATTCACGCCCTCCCTCGTCCGCACCCTGCAGCGCACCGGCTCCATCGAAGCACGGGACACTCCACAGGCGCCATGCCGCGAACTCCCGGCCTGCAGACCCACGCTGCAAACGCTGAATCAAGCACAGCAGGCGATCCTGGATCAGTTCCCGGAAGGGCCAGGCAAGTACTCTGCTGCCCTGCTGCATGGCATTACAGGCAGCGGCAAGACCGAGGTCTACCTGCACCTGATCGCCCACGCCCTGAAAGCTGGAAAACAGGCCATCCTGCTGGTTCCGGAGATCAGCCTCACACCGCAGACAGTCCAGCGGGTCACGGATGCATTCGGTATCGAACAGGTGGCCGTGCTCCATTCCGGCATCGGCGAGGCAGAGCGCCTGCGCGCCTGGCTGGACCTGCGGGACGGGCGCCGTGGCGTTCTGGTCGGCGCCCGCAGCGCGGTGCTGGCGCCGATGCGCTGGCCGGGAATCATCATTGTCGATGAGGAACATGACGCTTCCTATAAACAGCAGGACGGATTTCGCTACTCAGCGCGCGATCTCGCGGTCAAACGCGCCCAGCATGAAAACATCCCGATCCTGCTCGGCAGTGCCACGCCAAGCCTGGAGACGCTGCACAATGCGCAGATCGGTCGATATTGCTGGCTGCGCCTGCCTGAGCGGGTGCGCGGGGCCTGCCTGCCAGAGATCCGGATTCTGGACATTCGTCGCCAGGAGGTGCGCGGCGGGGTCGCCTCCCCCTTGACTGAAAAGATCCGGGAACACCTCGCCAAAAAGGGCCAGGTGCTGATTTTCCAGAACCGGCGTGGCTATGCGCCCGTACTGGTCTGTGATAACTGCGGACACTCCAGCGTCTGCGCAGGTTGTGACCGCCCCCTGACGGTGCACCTCGCGCGACGCGCGCTCTGTTGCCACCACTGTGGCCAGATGCAGGCGTTGCCGAAACGCTGCCCGTCCTGCGACTACAGCGAGCTGACCATGCTCGGCGCGGGCACCCAGCGGATCAGCGACTTCCTGGAAAAAATGTTTCCCAAATTTCCGGTGCTTCGTGTGGACCGCCATGCCATGCGCAGCGCCCAACAGCATGCTGCCCTGCATCGGCAGGTACGCTCAGGACAGGCGGCCATCCTCTTCGGCACGCAGATGCTGGCCAAGGGTCATGACTTTCCCAACCTCACGCTCGTCGGCGTA
>JBFKXW010000312.1:0-3748 GCA_041637915.1 Pseudomonadales bacterium
CAACGGGCGTGCCGGCATCGTGCAGGCCTACCGCACCGGCCGCGGGCGCATCCTCATCCGGGCGCGTGCCGAGGTCGAGTATGACGAATCGACCAAGCGCGAGCGCATCATTGTTCACGAGATCCCGTATCAGGTGAACAAGGCGAAGATGATTATCAACATCGCTGAACTGGTGAAAGACAAGCGGCTGGAAGGCATCTCCGACCTGCGTGACGAGTCCGACAAGGATGGTCTGCGCGTGGTAATCGAAGTGCGCCGTGACGCAAGCGGCGAAGTGGTGCTGAACAATCTGTACCAGCAGACGCAGATGCAGGTTGTTTTCGGGATCAATCAGGTCGCGCTCGATGACGGTCAGCCCAAGTGTCTGGACCTGCGCAGCATCCTGACCGCATTCCTGAAGCACCGTCGTGAAGTGGTGACCCGGCGCACGATCTTTGATCTGCGCAAGGCGCGCGAGCGAGGGCATGTGCTGGAAGGTCTGGCGATTGCACTGGTCAATATTGATCCGGTGATTGCCCTGATCAAGCAGTCTGCCAACGGCCCGGAAGCGCGCGCCCGACTGGTGGCAACGCCGTGGCCGCCGGGTGCAGTCATGGACATGCTGGAGCGGGCGGGCGCCGATGCCTGCAAGCCGGATGACCTGGACGGAGAGTTCGGGCTGCTCGACGATGGCAACTATCACCTGACCGAGAAGCAGGCGCAGGCCATTCTCGATCTGAAACTGCAGAAACTGACCGGCCTGGAGCATGAGAAACTGCTCGAGGAATATCGCGAGGTGCTGGACCGCATCGTGGAACTCGGACGCATCCTGGCCGATCCCGGCCGGTTGATGGAGGTCATTCGGGAAGAACTGGAGGAAGTGCGTGAGCAGTACGGCGACGAACGCCGCACTGAAATCATCCAGTCCCAGGAGGACCTCAGTATCGAGGACCTCATCGAAGAACAGGACATGGTGGTCACCGTGACGCGCGGTGGTTACGCAAAGACACAGCCCCTGGAAGTATACCGGGCGCAGCGTCGTGGCGGCCGCGGCAAGTCTGCCTCCGCCGTCAAGGAAGAGGACACCATTGAGCACCTGCTGGTGGCCAGCACGCACGCGACCATCCTGTGCTTCAGCAACTACGGCAAGGTGTACTGGCTCAAGGTCTTCCAGATTCCGCAGGCGAGCCGTGGTTCGCGGGGGCGCCCCCTGGTCAACCTCCTGCCGCTGACAGAAGGTGAGTGGATCACGGCGATTCTTCCGGTGGAGGAGTACACGCCGGGGCACTTTATCCTGATGGCGACCGAGCAGGGCACCGTCAAAAAGACCGAACTGATCGCGTTCTCGCGTCAGCGCAGCGTCGGCCTGATTGCGGTAAACCTCAATGAAGGGGATCGGTTAATCGGTGCGCAGATCACCAACGGCCATCGCGATGTGATGCTGTTTGCCAGCAACGGGCAGGCCATCCGCTTCAAGGAATCGGACGTGCGCGCAATGGGGCGTGCCTCCACGGGTGTGCGCGGTATGCGCCTGAAGCCGAATGAGAAAGTCATCTCGCTGATTATTCCTGAGGGTGACGAGCAGCAGATTCTGGTGGCCAGTGAAAACGGCTACGGCAAGCGGACGCGGGTGGCGGACTATCGCCTGACCGGCCGTAGTGGCCAGGGCGTGCGCTGCATGAAGGTGAATGACCGCAATGGTCGTGTCATTGGCGCGGTACCGGTCAGTGAACAGAACGACTTCATGCTGATCACCGATCAGGGCACGTTGGTGCGCTCTGCGGTGAGTGAGGTCTCCCTGCTCGGCCGTGATACGCAGGGCGTGACGCTGATTCGTCTGGGTTCCGGCGAGAAACTGGTCGGTGTGGAGCCGGTCGATGAGCCGGACAGTCCCGATGAATTGGCGGGCGAGACCGAAGCATCAGCGGGCACCGATGCGGGTGCCACGGACGCTGCTGACACCGACGCCGAATAAACCGCTTCCCGATGCGCGCTTTCAACTTCTGTGCGGGTCCGGCTGCACTGCCAACCGCCGTGTTGGAGCGTGCGCGCGAGGAACTTCTGGACTGGCGTGGCCTGGGCTGCTCGGTCATGGAGATCAGCCACCGCAATCCGTGCTTTCTGGAGGTGGCCGAAAAGGCGGAGCAGGACCTGCGCGCGCTGCTGCGCATTCCGGACGATTACGCGGTCCTCTTCCTGTCGGGAGGGGCGACCACGCAGTTCTCGATGGTGCCGTTCAATCTGGCCCGCCCGGGCGATCGCGTGGAATTCATCGATACGGGGCACTGGTCCGCCAAAGCCATCCGGGAGGGGCAGCGTTATACGGACGCGCAGGTCGTGGCCAGTGCCGAGTCAACCGGCTATCGCAGCGTGCCGGAGTGCCCGGCAGCATTGTTTGATCCTGCTGCCGCCTATGTGCACTACACCCCCAATGAAACCATTCACGGTGTCGAGTTTCCGTTCATTCCGGACACCGGTTCGGTGCCGCTCGTCGCCGACTACTCTTCCGCCATTTTGTCGGCGCCACTGGAAGTGGGCCGTTTCGGGCTGATCTACGCGGGCGCGCAGAAAAACATCGGGCCGGCCGGTATCACGCTGGTCATTGTCCGGCGGGACCTGATCGGACGGGCGCGATCCGGCACGCCGGCGCTCTATGACTATGCACTGCATGTCGAACAGGGGTCGATGGCGAATACGCCGCCGACTTATCCCTGGTACCTGTCCGGGCTGGTGTTTGAGTGGTTGCTTGATCAGGGTGGACTGGAGGCCATGGCCGCTGTCAACGAACGGAAAGCGCAGAAGCTGTATGCCTGCATTGATGAAAGTGACTTCTACGACAACCCGGTGATGCCGCCATACCGTTCACGAATGAATGTGCCGTTTACCCTGGCAGAGGACGCGTTGAACGAGCGATTTGTGCAGGAGAGCGCTGCGAATGGCCTGTTGTTCCTCAAGGGGCATCGGGCGGTCGGCGGGATGCGGGCAAGTCTCTATAATGCGGTTCCGGAAGAGGCGGTGGATGCGCTGGTCGCGTTTCTCCGCGAGTTCGAACGAACCCAAGGTTAAAGGACGCCGGCTATGCCCCAGGACGACAAGGCGCTGGAAGAGAAACGGAATCGCATCGACGAGATCGATCGTCAGATCCAGGTATTGGTGAACGAGCGCGCCGGTTGTGCGCAGGCCATTGCCGGGATCAAGCGTGCCCAGCAGGGTGGTCTGGAAGACGCTGCCAGCTATTACCGGCCGGAGCGTGAGGCGCAGGTGTTGCGCGCCATCCGTGATCGCCAGCAGGGGCCGGTCTCCGAGGAAGACATGTTGCGCCTGTTCCGGGAAATCATGTCGACCTGCCTGGCACTGGAGAAGCCACTGCGTGTGGCCTACCTCGGGCCCGCCGGGACGTTCACGCAGGCAGCCGCGCTGAAACATTTTGGGCATGCGGTGACCTGCACGGATCTGCCGACCATCGACGAGGTCTTTCGCGAGGTGGCCGCCGGGGCGGCAAACTTTGGTGTGGTACCGGTGGAGAACTCCACCGAGGGGATGGTCAATCACACGCTGGATTGCTTCATGACATCGGAGGCACTGTCCATTTGCGGGGAGGTGGAACTGCGGATTCACCATCACCTGCTGGTCAAGCCGGGCACCAAGCCGGAATCCATATCGCGTATCTATTCCCACCAGCAGTCTTTCGCGCAATGTCGCAAATGGCTGGACAGTCACTGGCCGAGCGTGGAGCGGGTGGCGGTGAACAGTAATGCCGAGGCGGCCC
>JBFKXW010000313.1:0-3729 GCA_041637915.1 Pseudomonadales bacterium
CACCAGCAGAGCCAGGACCAGGCCGGCAGACAACACCAACCTTTGTGGTCGGAAACGAAGAGCCTGATGCAATGAATTCAACAAAGCGCTTCCCGTATTCGGCCCGCCTGCTAGCGACGCCAGGTCAGCCGGATCTCCGGCTCCTGCGCGGACTGAATGGTAGCACGCAGTGGATCGTCGCCGGCGTGCTGCCGCAACTGATCGAACAGCCAGAGACCCTGCAGGTCATCCGCCGTGTGGATTTCGATCTCCGCCCCATGTTCGACCGCATGCTCGGCGATCCGTCTCAGCCCATCAGCCAGCGCTGTCGCGTCGCGCGCACGCACCGCCGCACCGGACAGCGGGAAGGACGTCTTTCCCTGGCGGGAAAGCCGGTGGACATAGGCCCGCGCCCCGCGGATGCCGGGATCCTGCAGCGCAAAACGTCCCGCACGCGTGAGCAGCAGTTCTGCCCGTTTGAAGTTCCCCTGGTGCGCCGCCCGCAGGCTGCCTTCAATGGAGAGATCCAATACCCGTTGCAGCCCCTGTCGCGCTGCATCATTGGCCGGGTCCAGATGCAGCACCTGATGGTAGTAGTCACGGGCATTCATGCCAGGTGGATGGGTCAGGCGTCGCGCGGCCAGCGCCCACTGGGCCTGCGCAAGCAGCTCGCCCACTTCCGCGGACGGGGCGCCCGGCGTGGAACTTTCCGGCGACGCTTGTCTCAAATCCTGCAGAGCGGATACTGATGTGGTCGGTGCAGCATTTGCAGGCGGCCCGTCCTCTTCCGTCTCCGGGACCGGTTCACCGGTGTGAACACAGGCTTGCAACCAGGCAATCAGGAGGGCGAGGCTGAACGACCGGCCGATACTGCGGGGGGCCGACTCATGCCAGCGCCGCCGCGCCAACGCAGGGAGTTGTGGCCCTGCTGGTAAAGAATCCGCAATCCCGGCATGCTCTCGAACCGGAAAATTCTCACCCTGCGATGGTCTCACACACATTGTTTCCGCACTCTCCGAATCTTAATCTGCTGCCGCGCCTGCTGATCCTGCTGCTGCTGGGCAGCGGCACCCTGTTCATACCATCGTCGGTAATCGCCGATCCTGCAACGAGCCCGATCAGCCAGCTGTTCCGGAAAGCGCCAGAGTTCCTGCCCGTCGAGCAGGCCTTTCCGGTGGACGCAACGATCACGAGCGCAGACACCATTGGAGTGTATTTCGAGATTACGCCGGAACACTACCTGTACCGGCATGGTTTCGCTTTCATCGCCAACGGCAAGCCACTGGAGCCAGCGTCCTGGCCACAGGGCAAGGAACATCAGGACGAATATTTCGGCCGGGTCGAGATCTACCGGGGCAATATCGCATTCCAGTTGCCCGCCCCTGCAACACAGGACGGCACGCTGGAATTGCTGGTTCGCTACCAGGGCTGCGCCGACGCCGGCCTTTGCTACCCCCCCGCTGAGGCGCGCTTCCAACTGACCGTGCCGCGCCAGCCGTCTGACCCAGCCAAGACGCCAGGATCCGCCGCCACTGCGGATGCAACTTTGCCTTCCAGATCGCCGTCCAGCCCGCCGGAAATACAGGGGCTGCTCTGGTTCCTTCTGGCCGGCCTGGCGCTGACCTTCACACCCTGCGTGCTACCCATGCTGCCCATTCTCTCCAGTGTGATCCTGGGGCCGGGCGGACAGATCACAACCCGTCGCGCCACCACGCTCACCCTGACCTACGTCGGCAGCATGGCGATGACCTTCGCGCTGGCGGGCGTGCTGGTTGGCTATTTCGGCGCCCGCCTCAACCTGCAGGCGCATCTGCAGAACCCATGGATCATCGGGGCCTTCGCGGCGCTGTTCGTTGCCCTGGCACTGTCCATGTTTGACCTCTACGAAATACGGGTGCCGCAGCGCCTCACGCAGCTCACGGGCGCCGCCGGCGAACCGGGAAGCCTGACCGGCGCAGCGATGATGGGCGCTGTCTCCAGCCTGGTGGTGTCGCCCTGCGTGACGGCGCCACTGGCCGGCGCGCTGCTGTACATCGCAGCCACCGGGGACGCGCTGTATGGCGGGCTCGCCCTGCTCTCGCTGGGCCTGGGCATGGGCATCCCGCTCATCATTGCAGGCGTCAGCGGCGGACGCTTTCTGCCCCGCTCCGGGGCCTGGATGACCGGCGTGAAGCGACTGTTTGGCGTATTGATGATCGGCGTGGCGATCTGGATGCTGGAACGGTTCATGGCCGGCCCCGTGACTCTCGGCCTGTGGGCGGGCCTGGCCCTGCTGTGCGCTGCCGGTGCGCAGGTGTTTGCCACCGAATCCGTAGGCCGCCTGCGCGTGACTGCGACCGGTGTCGCCATGGCCAGTTTCCTGCTGGCGGGCATCTGGATGGCCGGCGCCCTGAGCGGCGGGCAGGACATCTGGCGCCCACTGGAGAATCTGACCAATAAGCCGCAAGATCCAGGCAGGATGTCAGATTTTCATAGCAAATTCATCCAGGTTGATAATTTGCAGGAACTCCAGCAGGCCTTGCAAGGCGCCCGTGCAGCCGCGCGGCCGGCGTTCGTGGACGTATATGCGGACTGGTGCATCTCCTGCCGGATCATGGAGCAGAGGGTACTCGGATCCGCGCGGGTGCAAGCCCTACTGCAGGAAGTCACCCTGATCCGTGCAGATGTGACCGCCAACACGGGCGAATCTGCAGCGATCATGGAGTACTTTGGCATCTTTGGTCCGCCCGCATGGATCTTTCTGAACGGCGCTGGAGAGGAGATTCCAGAATTGCGCGTTGTAGGCGAAATCCACGAAGATGAGTTCTTTTCACTGCTCAATGAGCACAAATCACGACTCTGACCAGCGCCGCACGCCATCTCGGCGCAGGGGCGCTCGCAGAGCGACCAGAATGGGCGCAACTCCGCCGATTTTGCGGCAATATCCGTCGATTTGATCGACATCTTTGTGGTACTAGGCTAACTTGAACTCTCTGGGTGCGGATCCCGCCGCCAGAGCGAACTGAACCACTTCGTCGACGATCACAACAAGAAAGCGATGAACATACTGGTGCTGAACGGCCCGAACCTGAACCTGCTGGGAACGCGGGAACCGGATTTGTACGGCCATACCACCCTGGCGCAGATCAATGAATCGCTTGAAAAACAGGCAGTTGCAGCAGGGGCAAAGATTTCCTTCCTGCAAAGTAATGCAGAAGCGGACCTGATCACCAGCATCCACGACGCCGCACAGACCGGCGTGAACCGGATCATCTTCAATCCCGGCGCATTTACGCATACCAGTGTCGCGCTGCGTGACGCCCTGCTGGGGGTCGGCATCCCGTTCTACGAAGTGCACCTTTCCAACACCCATGCGCGTGAGGATTTCCGCCAGAAATCCTACTTTTCCGATGTTGCCGCGGGCGTGCTGATCGGCCTGGGACCGGATGGCTATCGCTTTGCACTGGAAGCCGCGCTGGGCGCATCGAACCACTAGGAAGCTGGTTTATGGATATTCGCAAAGTAAAGAAACTGATCGAACTCCTGGAGGAGTCGGGAATCGAGGAACTGGAGATTCGCGAAGGCGAGGAAGCGGTTCGCATTATCCGGGGCCGCACGCCGGCACCGGCCGCCGCCGCGCCGGCACCGCCCCCGGCTGCCGCGCCTGCCACCAACGAACACCCGGCGTCCTCGTCTGCGCCCCAGCCGGCATCGGAACCCGAACTGGGCCGAGAGGAGCCGGCCCTGAAAGGCCACCTGGTCCGCTCACCG
>JBFKXW010000314.1:0-3727 GCA_041637915.1 Pseudomonadales bacterium
CCCACGGCAATCATCAGGTCCGGGCTGTTCTGCTTGAGCCGCTTCCAGCGTCCGAGTTGATGAAAGACCTTTTCCTGTGCTTTTTCTCTGATAGAACAAGTGTTTAGGATTAGAAGTGCGGCGTCTTCCGGCGCCCTGGCGGGCGTCATCCCGAGCGTACCCTGGAGCAGGTCCGCCATCCGGGCGGAGTCATGCTCATTCATTTGGCAGCCGTGGGTCTGGATAAAATATTGTGCCGACATTGCGCTTTCTAACATTCTAAAAAATGGCTCGCATCCCTCGCGGGAAGCGCGCATTATAGGGGCAACCGGTTGTTCGAATCACGAACGATTTGGTTGTTTTCCGATTGGATTGGCGTGCTAACATTGCGCGCCCTCGACCGGCAGGATTGATCAAGAGATGTCCAAAGAAGTCTACCGAGTCACATTCATGAATCAGGGGCAGGTGTACGAAATCTACGCCCGCCAGATTTATCAGAGCGAGCTCTACGGTTTCGTGGAGGTGGAAGAGATTGTATTCGGCGAAAAGGCGAAGACCATCGTCGACCCGGCTGAGGAAAGACTCAAGGCGGAGTTCGAAGGGGTGGCGCGAAGCTTTATTCCGATGCAGTCAGTGATCCGCATCGACGAAGTGGAGCGCGAAGGCGTGGCCAAGATCACTGAGGCGCGTGGCGACAAGGTCATGCAGTTCCCGGTGGGCGGCATCCGACCGGACCAGAGTGGCTGAAACCTCAGCTTCTTTCGATGCGCTGATCTACATCGGGCGCTTCCAACCCTTCCACGTGGGGCACCTGCATGTGGTGCAGCAGGCCTTGGCGCGCAGCCAGTCGGTGGTGCTGCTGCTCGGTTCGGCCGGTCTGCCGCGCAGTACCCGGAACCCATGGTCCTACGAAGAACGTCGCCAGATGATTCTGGACTCCCTTCCCGCCGGGGAACTTGCACGCGTGTATGTGCAACCCTTGGCGGACGTCCTCTACGATGATGCCGCATGGCTGGCTGGTGTGCGGGATGCTGTGGGTGCCGGCTTGCAGGCAGCGGGCCTGGCCGGTGGCCAGGCGCATCCCCGGGTTGGCCTGATCGGCCATGACAAGGACCACTCCTCCTACTACCTGCAATTGTTCCCGGAGTGGGGCAGCGTGGCGGTTGACCACTATCGTGGGATCAGCGCGACGCCCCTGCGCGAGGCATTATTGCGGGGACAGGCAGGCGCCGATCCGGTGACGCTTCCGGAGGAAGGTCCGGTGATGATTGAGGCGTTGCTGCCGACGGGCAGTTGCGATGTGCTGGCCGGATTCGCTGCCGGGGGTGCTGCTGCATCCCTGCAGGAAGAGCAGGTCTATGTGGACCGCTGGCGCAAGGCCTGGTCCGTCGCGCCGTACCCGCCCATTTTTGTGACCGTCGATGCGCTGGTGACCTGCCAGAATCACCTGTTGCTGATCGAGCGTGGTCGCCATCCGGGCCGCGGACTCTGGGCGCTGCCGGGTGGGTTTCTCGACCCAGAGGAGCCGCTGCTGGATGCCTGTCTGCGCGAACTGGCCGAGGAAACCTGTATCCATCAGGCAGTGGGGCTGGATCGGCTGCGCGGTTGTGTCTGTGCCGTGCGCGTTTTCGATGAGCCGAATCGATCCGCGCGCGGCCGCACGGTGACCCATGTGCACCACCTGGATCTGGCGGCGCGGTCCCTGCCGGAAGTTTGCGCGGCAGATGATGCGGCCCGTGCTTTTTGGCTGCCGCTGGATCAGCTCGATCCGGCGCACTGCTTTGAAGACCATTATTTCATCGCACGATCCATGCTGCCGGGGCGCGTTCCCTGACGTTGTCTGGCCGGACTAGTTGATCAGCGGGCGAGTATCCGGTGGATTGCCGGTCTCCAGCGCGGATTGCAGGTTCCATTCAGCACTTCCGGCCGCCTGTTCCAGCAGATGATGCAGGTTGTGAAGCAGTTGCTTCTGGCCGGGTAATGCAATGCCCGCGCCCTCGCGTGGCAACAGTTCCAGGGTCGCGGGTGTGCCCGCATGCACGGTGATCCGGTAGCCGAGCGCCCCGTCCTCGCCCAGCGGAAACGACTGTGCGGTCTCCTCGTACGGGGTGCTGCGGTCGGCCGTTGCAGTGAATCGCTCGTGTTCGAATGCCCTGGTAGCGCGCTCACGCTCGTTTGACAGGCCGGCGGCAGGCGTAGTGTCGAGCATCTTTTCAATCGCTCGCAGCAGCAGTTGCGTGTAGCGGCGGGTCAGCCAAAGCCGAAATTCAAGGTTTTCCGTGGAACGGATGCGAAGCAGCAGCCGGTCTTCTTCGCGCTGGTATGTGACGTTCACCTGCGCGATCTGCGCCGGTGTCGTGCTCATCCTTGCAGCGCGACGCAGTTGCGCAGGCGCAGGCCGCCCCGGTCGGGATCGTAGCGGTTGTGCTTCATCCACCGGGTGCCGCCCAGCACGTTGGGAAGATATTCGATCTCGCCGGTCACGCCGGTACGAAATCCGTTCGGGCGGATCTGGATGGCTTCATGCGTTTGCAGATCAATGCGGACCTGATCCGAGGATGCAAAGCTGCGCGGGTAGGAGCTTTCGACTTCCACATCGCACTGCACGCCCTTGTATAGAGGATTGCGCAGCACCAGTTCGTAGCGGAGCCTGGTGCGGCCTGCCGACCCATCTTCCTCACGCAGCGCATTAAGCTGGATTTCCAGGCGCGCGGTTTCGCTTTCAGAAAGCGCGCCCGCCGGTGCGCCGATGGCGGCCGGTTTGGGCCGGGCTATGTCCACAGCCGTACGGGCGTTGCCTGTTGATTCGGGCTGTGCAGAGGGCGTGGGCACGGGCGGCAGCGGCGCAGATTGCACCGTGGTTTGTGGATATGCCTCCACCACCGCATTGCCACTGGACTCGGCCAGTTCCTGGCGCAGGGCATCCGGCGTCAGGGTGATCATTTTCGCCGGTGGTGCGGTCGGTTTGGGGACGCTCGCTGTCTGCACTGCCGCGGCCGGTTGCGAAGGTGCGCCGCCCGGGGTGCAGTAAACCTGAAAAGCCAGCGGGCGTGGCAGACGGCCCCAGCTTTCCGATTTGTACAGGGCGCCCTCATCGATGATCTCTGCACTGTAGGTGACGTTGCCCTCGTAGCGGGACACCTCATCGACACGGAATGCGCCGCCGGGCGTGATGCCCAAGCCGGTTGCCTTGGACTCATCAACGATCAATCGAAATTTTCTGCCCTGCAGGCCGGGCGATTCGAGTTCTGCTGCCCGCTCGATGGTGTACAGGAGGTGGTCGCTGCCCAGGGGCCGGGTGCTGCCTGCGCCATCCGTACCACAGGCCAGTACCGGGCTGGCCATGGCCGTACACAGCAGGAATGTCGTCGGGGTTGGTGGGTTCCACTTCATCAGCTGTTCCGGCTTTCAGGCAGGGCCCAGAGTGCTGCCAATGCAGCGCGGGCGTCGAACGCATTCGATGCATCCTTTATGGGTCGGGATGATAGGCGTGTGGCGGCTTGAACTCAATCATGTCGGACGGGTGGCGCGTCGTGGATGGCGCACACGCCGGGAGGTGAATCACGCACCGGCCCGAAGGCGGGGGCAGGCGACACTGCCGGTGCCGCCACAGCAACAGCGACAGGATGTTTGCAAATGCAGGACAAATACTGGCAGCGACCGGATTGCCCGGCCATGCAGGTGGAGCATCTGGATCACCCCGGGCAGCTGCTGCGGGTGCTGCTTGCCGAGGCACAGGCGATCAGTC
>JBFKXW010000315.1:0-3727 GCA_041637915.1 Pseudomonadales bacterium
GCCTGGCGGCTCGATCAGCGCGAATCCAATTTTGTATCCCATGCCCTGCTGCTCAGCATGATCCCCGCGGTCATGACCCAGATCCACATGGCGTTCGGTTCCGATCAACTCTTCGACGCACATTTTAATGCGGGCCATTTCCTCAAGGCATTTTCCTACATGGTCCCACTGGCCGGTCTGATCGCCGAATACGGGTCGGTCAGCGGCAAGCTGAAGCAACGGGAGAGCGCCCTGGCGGAGCAGGCTAGCATTCTTGCGCATTCCAACCGCCGCCTGTACCTGGAGATTCAGGAACGGGAAAACGCCGAGCAGAAACTGCGGGATCAGGCGGAACGCCTGCGCATGAGCAATGAGGAACTCGAACAGTTCGCTTTCATCGCTTCGCACGACCTGCGCGAACCCCTGCGGAAGATCCTGATTTATTCCAGCCGCCTGGAACGGAACCCGCTGATCAACGAAGACCAGAAAGTGCGCGCCATTGTTGACAGCGTGGCAGGAGCCGGCCGCCGCATGATGGTGCTACTGGAAAGCCTCCAGCAATACACCTCCGTCAGCGCCCAGGACCACGCCCGCGAGGAAGTGGCCCTGAACGAGATTCTGCGGGACGTCTGCCAGACGCTGGCGCCCCAGGTAGAGGCCGTCGGTGCCCGGTTGCAGATTGAGGATCTGCCGGTACTATCCGGCGTCAACCGAGCCCAGATGATCAGCCTGTTCCAGCATTTGCTGGAGAATGCCTTGATCTACCACACCACAGAGCAAACGCCCGAGGTGCACGTGCGGGCGCTTGAGACCGAAGACGCCGATTGGGTCCGGATTCAGATTCAGGATAACGGGCCGGGCATCGACCCGCGCTTTCAGGAAAAAGTATTCCAGATCTTCCAGCGGCTGGAGCCGGACCAGCAAGCGCACCGCACTGGCGCCGGTCTGACGCTGTGTCGGCGCATCTGCCATCGGCACGGTGGCACGCTCACCCTCGAGAGCCAGCCCGGTGAAGGCTGCTGCTTCCACGTCTTATTGCCTGTCCGGCCGAACCGTTGAACCGGGGCTGACAGACATGGTCAGATAGGACGAGGCAAAAGGCCCCGGAAGTGGTCTGCCTCCATGTTGTTTGCCAGGAATCATTCAAATGGACAGTTACACGGCGCTGGTCAGCACGCTGGCCATGACCATGGGTGTGGGGTGGGCCAGTGGGATCAACCTGTATGCCGCCCTGTTGATGCTCGGACTGGGCGGCGCTACGGGCAATATCGCGCTGCCCGCGGATCTGCAGGTGCTGCAGAACCCGCTCGTCATCGGGGCAGCCGGTCTGATGTACGCGGTGGAATTCTTCGCCGACAAGGTGCCGGGACTGGATACCGGCTGGGACGGCCTGCATACCTTCGTCCGTATTCCTGCCGGTGCACTGCTGGCGGCCGGCTCTGTGGGCGAGGTGACGCCCGCACTGGAGATCGCGGCCGGGATCATGGGCGGTGGCCTGGCTGCCACCAGCCACGCGGCCAAGGCCGGGACACGCGTCCTGATCAATACCTCCCCGGAGCCGGTGACCAACTGGACCGCCTCGGTCACCGAGGATGTGGCCGTGTTCGCGGGTCTCTGGACGGCGCTGAACCACCCCTGGGTGTTCCTCGGACTGCTGGTGCTGTTCCTGCTGCTCATGGTCTGGCTGCTGCCCAAACTCTGGCGCGGCATCCTGCTGGTGTTGCGCAAGATCGGCGAAATGCTGGGACTGGTCGAAAAGAAGCCTGAAATGCCCCCCGCAGAGCGGGTCTCGGAACTGGAGCGGCTGAAAATGCTCCTCGACAGCGGCGCACTGACCCAGGCGGAGTTCGAAGCGGAAAAACGTCGCCTGTTCCCCACATGAGCTTTTTTGGGGATACAGTCTGTGCAGTTCAGCAGGGATTCAGGTTCCGGGCGTAATCTGAAGGTAATGGCGGTCCAAAGTGGGACGGCAACGTGGGAGGACGCCATGAGATCGAAACAGGCAGGCACGATATTACTGGCAGGTTGGCTCGGGTTCGCGGGCACCGCCGTGGCGCAGTCCCCGCATGAAACCTATCATCGTTTTCATAACAAGCAACCGCACAGTGCCGGTGGCAAGGTGTTGTATGTGCAGCCCAGCTACCCATTCACGCGGTACTACGTGGAACCGGGTCAGAATCCCGCGACGCTCCCGCATCACCAGAGTGACCCGCACCACGGAGCGCACCGGTTCCGTCCGCCGAATCATTACCCCCCCTACTATGCCCCGGGCCACGCGCCCGGCGCATATGAACATCACGACCGGGGCGCGTACGGGCATGACGGATACCGCAAGCACGACCGACACCATGGTCCGCGCAACCGGCTGGTACAGGATGGCAGCCGGCTGAGCCTGCACGATGAAAGCAACCGGGTGGTGCGGCAGATCTACCTGCGGCCCAACTCCAGCTGGGAACGACAGTTCGGGCGCGTGATCGTACGCTCGCCATCGCGGCTGGAAGTGTATGACCGGAACCTGCACCGCATCGCCGGCATGTACCTGCCGGCTGGCGCGAGCTATTCGTTTCGAAAGAACGCGATTGTCGTGAAAACCCGCTTTTATACGGAAATCTACGATTACAATCTGCAGCGCCTGGAGCGCTACCGCTCGTAAGCGGTCAGTCCGGCGCTGCCGGCAGTTCGATCCGCACACGCGCCCCCTGACCGGGCGCGTCTTCCAGCACGAGCGTACCCTCTGACAGTTCGATCAGCTCCCGCACGATGGCAAGGCCAAAGCCATGCCCCGGTGTCCGCTCGTCGGCACGCACACCCCGCCGGGTCAACTGCGAACGGTCGTCGAAGGGAAAGCCGGGTCCGTCATCATCCACGACCACCCGAACCACCTCGCCCGCCTGGTCCGCGCGCACCGTGACCTGGCTGTGCGCCCATTTGCAGGCGTTTTCCATGACATTTCCCAGCACTTCCATCATGTCCTGTCCATCCATCCGGACGCAGACGTCCCCGGCGATCTCGCAATCAATCTGCAGGTCGCGGTCATGGTGAATCTTCAGCAGTGTGCGCTGGAGCTGACCCGCCAGCTGGGCCAGTTCGACGCGGCCGGTTCCGAACGCACCGCCCGCTGCGCGGGCGCGCTGCAGATGGTACTCAATCAGTTCGTTGATCCGCCCGGTCTGATCATCCAGGTCCTCGGCGAGTGTTTTGGGCAGGCTGACACGCTCCAGCGAACTGCGAATCACCGACAATGGCGTCTTCAGCCCGTGTGCCAGATCCGCCAGACCATTCCGGTAACGCTGCAACTGCGCCTCCCGCGCGTCCATGAGCGAATTCAACGCCTCGGCGAGTTCGTGAATCTCATCGGGATACTCTCCGGCCAGCCGCCGACTTGCCCCGGAGCGCAGCGCATGCAGTTCATGGGCAATGTCGCGCAGGGGTCGCAGACCGTTGCGCAACATCAACGCCTGCACGGCGAACACGATGATCCCGAGCGCCATGGCCCCACTCAGCAGGAAAATCCGCGTGTTACGCACCTGCTCATGGTAGTTCCCGGACGCCTGCAGCACCTGAAAGGTCAGCTTCACGAAAGAATCCGGCGCCACTTCCCACGCCACGGCGTAGGCGTACTCGGCGTGGGAGGCTGGCGCGTTGAGGTCCAGAAAACGGAACCGGTCCGCCCCTTGCTCCAGCTCATCGGGAATCGGCAGGTCGAAGGCCTGCATGCTGGGCGACTCCCAGAACGTGGTCTTGTCGC
>JBFKXW010000316.1:0-3717 GCA_041637915.1 Pseudomonadales bacterium
CAGACCTGCTCGTTGACCTTCTCCAGTTCGTCCGCTGTTTGGTAGACCCGTTCTTTTGACTGCAGGACGGACTCGCGGTCGATCGAGGAAATCTGGTCCATCAGCGCGCGCACCTCGTTGATGGTTGCCTTGGCGTTCTCGGCACTCTCACGAATCTCGTCATTCAGGTCATTGGAGCTGACCGACAATTGCCGCACTTCCTGGGCTACCACCGCGAATCCACGCCCGGCATCTCCGGCACGAGCCGCCTCAATGGCCGCGTTCAGGGCGAGCAGGTTGGTCTGGTCCGCGATGCCCCGGATATCACCGAGCAGTTCGAACATACGATCGAGTTGCTTGACCATCTCCTGAATCTTGTGGTCGGCGTTCTGACTCCTGTCCCCCATCTCCTGCAGAATGTCTGAGAAGCTCTGGAACGTGCGGTCGATCTGGCTGGCAAACTTTCGCAAGGTAACTGCGTCCTGTTCCCGCAGCGTTTCCCCTTTGACGGTCCGGACCACGCGATGTGCCTCCTGGGCCTGGGCATCCAGCTGGCTTTGGACTTCGCCCAGGCGTTGCCCGACATGACTGATCCCTTCCAGCAGGCGGGAACGTGCCTGTTCACACTCCGCCTGGATGGAGGGCGCTGTCAGTTTGGCGATTTCGGCGAGGTTGTGGGCGATGCGCTGACACTCCGCCTCCATGCGCGTTTGCAGGACGGTCACCGCAGTATCCGTCGTATCCTCACGCTGAATGTTCGCGAAGATGGCGCCCCACGCAAAAAAAGCGGCGAGTGTGGCAACGACGCCAGCGATGCCGGCTTCGGTGCCGACCAGCACAATCAGCGCGCCGGCGCTCAGTACCAGTGGCAGGAAAGTGACGCGAAAAAATGGCTGCATACGGCTGAGTTCCCTGATCTGTTCCGCGATGCCGTGATTTCCCTGGACACCGCGCGCAACACTGCAATTGCAGAATGCTGACACGCCTTAGAGATTAGCTGTTCAGAGGGTTTCCATCCAACCTGCGTAGAGTTTCTGCGGCTGCGTTGTGCCCGGGCAGGTAGTGGAAAAATGACCGAACCTTCTGATTTTTGCTCCAAATCGAACTTGCATTCCTGACAGGGTGACCAACACTGGAATGATCGGACGAAGAGATCTCGTGTTTCTGTGAGCAACGGCATGGCCGATCGGGTGGGAGGTCCGGAATGACAACAAAGAAAAAAGATTCCGCGACTGGAGAAGGGGAGCCTGCCGGCACCCTGATCACCTGCGAACCCTGCCTGGAGATTGCGCAGGCGGAAGCATTGCTGGAGCAGGTCAGGGCGGCGCTGGAGCAACCGGATGTGGTGCGTGTGAATGCGGCCAGTGTGGACACCATTACAACCCCCTGCGTGCAGGTTTTCTGTGCGCTTGCGTTAGCCCTCCAGAGTCGTGGGCAGCAGATTGCATGGGAAGCGCCGTCCGCGAAGCTGTTGGACGTGGCCAATGTGCTGGGTGTGCGTGACGCGCTCGGTCTGACCACAGAGGCGGGGTGACTGCCGGGGTGACTGCCGGGGTGGCAGGGAGTTGCCCAGGATTCGATAGAAGTACGATTGGCATCTTGAACAGGACGGAGTGGAACGGATGGCGAAGATACTGGCGGTAGATGATTCCGCATCAATCAGGCAGATGGTGACGCTGACCCTGAAGATGGCGGGACATGACATCGTGGAAGCTTCAGACGGCGCAGACGGTCTGAGCAAGGCGAAGGGGGACAAGTTCGATCTGGTTCTGACCGACGTCAACATGCCCAATATGGATGGCATCACGTTGTGCCGGGAACTGCGCGCGCTGTCGGACTACAAGTTCACCCCGATCCTGGTGCTGACGACGGAAGCCGGCGCTGACAAAAAGGGGGAGGGCAAGGCGGCTGGCGCGACCGGCTGGCTGGTCAAGCCTTTCAACCCGGACCAACTCACCGCCACTGTAAAGAAGGTATTGGGCTAGGGTCATGAGTATCGACATGAGCCAGTTCCACCAGGTTTTCTTTGAGGAAAGCCTGGAAGGACTGGATATCATGGAGAAGCACTTGCTGGAGCTGGATACCAGCAACATTGATCTGGAGGAGATCAACACCATTTTCCGGGCGGCTCACTCCATCAAGGGTGGGGCAGGGACGTTCGGCTTCATGCAGGTTTCGAACTTTACCCACGTGCTGGAGACGCTGCTCGACGAAGTACGGGCAGAGAAACGCGGCCTGTCCCAGGAAGACGTCAACCTGCTGCTGCAGTCGGTGGATTGCCTGCGTGCCATGATGGATTCCCTGCAGGCAGAATCCGAGCCCGATCTGTCCGTGGCGAATGAACTGCAGAAACGCTTTGAGGCGGCGCTGGCAGGGGCTGCTGGACCTGCTGCGGGTGACGCCGCTGCGGACCAGCCGGGAACTGCGACCGCTGCGCAGGGCTGGCGCATCACCTTCCAACCTGAAACGCATATTTTGCGAACCGGCAATGAGCCGTTGCGTCTGATCCGCGAGCTTGCAGCACTGGGCGAGCTGGAGGTGAAAACCGACCTCTCCGCCTTGCCGGAAATCGAAAACCTCGTGCCGGAGGACTGTTACCTCGGCTGGGAAATTGAGCTGACCGGTGGCGTCGAGGAATCCGCGATCCGGGAAGTGTTCGAATGGGTCGAGGATGACTGCGAGCTGACGCTGAAGGCAATTGCTCCGGCGGCATCCGCGGCTCCTGCACCAGCGGATATTGCCGAGCCGGCAACCGCTGCCGGGCCGTCCGAGCCCACGGAGGAACAGCCATCTGAAACTGCCGCATCCGCTTCGAAACCCGTCGCGGACAAGAAACCGGCAGCGACCAAGGAGGCCGCTTCCATCCGCGTCGGCATCGACAAGATCGATTCGCTGATCAACATGGTGGGTGAGCTGGTGATCACCCAGTCAATGCTCGGGCAACTCGGCAAAGACTTCGAGATGGAACGCCTGCTCAATCTGCAGGAGGGACTGGCGCAACTGGAGCATCACACGCGTGAACTGCAGGAACGCGTCATGAGCATCCGCATGGTGCCCATCAGTTTCGCCTTCAGCCGCTTCCCCCGGCTGGTCCGCGACCTCAGTCACGCGCTTGGCAAGCAGATCCAGTTGGTTATGGAAGGGGAGAGTACGGAACTCGATAAGACCGTCATGGAGAAGATCGGGGATCCGCTGGTGCACCTGGTCCGTAACTCACTGGATCACGGGATCGAAATGCCGGATGTGCGCGCCGCAAATGGCAAGCCGGAGATGGGTACGATCACGCTCTCTGCCTATCACCAGGGCGGCAATATCCTGATCGAGATCATCGATGATGGGGGTGGCCTGAAGGCGGACAAGATCCGCGAGAAGGCGGTTCAGAAAGGGCTGATCAAGGAGTCAGACCGGCTCACCAAGGAACAGATCAACGATCTGATTTTCCGGCCGGGTTTTTCCACTGCTGAGAAGCTGTCGGATATTTCCGGACGCGGCGTGGGCATGGACGTGGTCCGCAAGAATATCCAGGCGCTCAATGGCTCGGTGAGTGTAACCTCGGAAGAAGGTGTGGGTTCGACCTTCACCATTGCGCTGCCGCTGACCCTTGCCATCCTCGACGGGCAGCTGATCGAGTGTGGAAACGAGACCTATATTTTCCCGCTGATCTCGATTGTCGAGTCGATCCAGATTGATTCCCGCCTGGTCAGCCGGGTCGCCGCGGGCTGCGAACTGTTCCGCCTG
>JBFKXW010000317.1:0-3713 GCA_041637915.1 Pseudomonadales bacterium
AGCAGCGTGCCGTCGAGGTCTGTGAACACCAGCAACTGCGTTCCGTGGGACATCGGACAGGCTCCGCTTGTCAGCGTGATGACACTCCGTTCATTATTGCACAGCGACAGGACAGCCCGCGTGAAAGAGGAACGAACATGTCGGAGTCAGAACGGATCACGGTGCAGGTCAGTGCGGAGGGGGTTGCGGATGTGCGCCTGAACCGACCGGACAAACATAACGCGCTGGATGGCGTGCAGTTTCGGGCTATCGTCGATACCGGAAAGCAGTTGATGGAGCGGGCCGACATCCGCGTCGTGGTGCTCTCCGGTAACGGCCCCAGCTTCTGTTCGGGCATTGATTACCCGAGCTTCCTCTCCACGGGCCCCGATGCCATCCAGGCTGCGTTCGAACACGAGGGTGTGGAGCCGGCCAACAACGCACAGACCTGCGCCTGGGTGTGGAAGCGTATTCCCGTGCCGGTGATCGCCGTGATTCATGGGGTGGCGTTCGGTGGCGGTTGTCAGATTGCGTTGGGTGCGGATATTCGCATCGCGCATCCGCAGTCGCGCCTGAGTGTCATGGAGGTGGAGTATGGCCTGATTCCGGACATGAGCTGCAGCCAGACGCTCCGCGAACTGGTGCGACAGGATGTTGCCAAGGAACTGACCTACACCGGTCGGATTGTGGAAGCAGGGGAAGCGCATGCGCTGGGCCTGGTCACCCGGGTTGCGGAGGACCCGCTCGCAGAGGCGATGGAACTCGCGCAGTCGATCGCCCGCCGTTCACCGGATGCCATCCGCGGGGCCAAGCGCCTGTTCGAGGAGAGCTGGCATACCCGGCCGGAAGAGGGCTTGCTGCTGGAGGAGGTGATTCAAAAGCAGATCATGGGCCAGCCCAATCAGATGGAGGCGGTCACCGCGCGTCTGCAGAAACGAACCCCGGTGTTTGCGGACACCAACCGGTAGAGAGAGCAAGAAACATGTTGAAGCGAAATTTCACCGAGGAACAGAGCATGTTCCGCGAGGCATACCGGAAATTTCTGGAGCAGGAGATTGTGCCGCACCTGGAAACGTGGCGCGCCAATGGCATCGTCGATCGAGCTGCTTTCCGGAAGGCGGGTGAGCAGGGCATGCTGATGATCTGGCCGGATGAGCAGTACGGCGGCACCGGTGACCGCGATTTCCGGTTTGAGCAGGTCATCATCGAGGAAACCGGTTACGCACTGGCCTATGACTGGTTCAACTCCCTGCACAGCCGACTGGTGGGGCCTTATCTGGATCATTTTGGGAACGAGGAGCAGAAGCAGCGATTCCTGCCCAAGTGCGTATCCGGCGAGTACATTCTTGCCATTGCCATGACCGAGCCGGATGCGGGCAGTGATCTGGCCGGTATTCGCGCCACGGCGAAAGACATGGGCGACCATTGGTTGCTCAATGGTCAGAAGACCTACATCTCGAATGGGATCAATGCCGATCTCGTCATCGTTGCAGCAAAGACAGGCGGCGCAGACAGCCCGCACACGATGGGCCTGTTCGTGGTGGAGCGTGGCATGGAAGGCTTCGAACGGGGCCGCAACCTGAAGAAGATGGGCCTGAAAGGGCAGGACACGGCCGAACTGTTTTTCAGGGACGTCAAGGTGCCCAGGGAAAACGTGCTGGGTGATCCGGCCCGCGGCTTCCACTACATGATGCAGGGCCTGGCCGAGGAGCGGTTGATGGGGGCCTGCGGGTACCTCACGGCAGCACAGAAGGCGTTCGACATCACCGTGGATTTTGTCAACGAACGGAAGGCGTTCGGGAAATCGATCAGCCAGTTCCAGAACACGCAGTTCAAACTCGCGGATCTGCGCGCGCAGCTGGACGTGGCGCAGACCTACATCGACCAGTGTGTGCTGGCGCATAACGAGGAACAGCTGACCGCGGTGGATGCGGCCAAGGCCAAGCTGATCACCTCGGAACTGCAGGGCACTGTTTGCGATGAATGTGTGCAATTGCACGGCGGTGCCGGCTATATGGACGAGTACCCGATTTCACGGTTGTTTACCGACGCGCGGGTCTCCCGTATCTATGCAGGTAGTTCGGAGGTCATGAAGATCATCATCAGTCGTGACGTGCTGGGCGAGGCGTATTCAGCCTTCGTGGACCGCCCGGTCACCTGAGCCGTCGTTATTGCCCGGAATGATTTCTAGAGTCATTGAATTGCAAAATCGATCTAAACCGCGGGAGGTTCTGTACCAAAGTCGGCGGTTCCGGGCAGGAACCACTGATAGAATGGAAGCATATTGAAAATCCGCAAGGACGTCTGGAGTTCCCCCGTCATGCCTTTCACGATCGCTTCACGCATCTCTCCTGCCTCATCCTGCCTGGTTGCACTGCTGTGCCTGGTGGTCGCGGCCCCCTCGTTTGCAGCCCCCGGCGACAACGCGCGTGCCCGGCACGGCCAGGTCATCAAGCACTGGACCCCGGAACGGATCCAGGCGGCCATTCCGCGTGATCTCGTCATCGACGAGCGCGGCAAGGGCTATATCCGCATGCGCCACGGCACGTTGTTGCCGCATGGGCATCGCACGCCGGCCGAGTCGCCGGTTGCGCGGGCCAAGCCAGGTGGCAGCGGCGATACAACGCCGCCGTCCTTCGGCGTCCTGTCTCCGAACGGCATAGCCGTCGCGCAGCCGGTAAACTTTTCCGCGCAGATTCAGGACGCCAGCGGGATTCGTTCCGCCACCCTGTATCTGCAGGGGAGTGGTTCCAACTATTCCTTCAGCCTCCAGAAACTGGGTGATGAGAATGGTTACGAGGTCTGGGGCACCAGCCTGTCGGGCTCCGCGTTTACGGATGGCTCCTCCTGGTCCTGGTACGTGACGGCCAAAGACCGTGGTGCCAGGGGGGGGAACACGGGCACCTCGACGACAGCAAACTTCACGATCTCGTCTGATGGCGGTGGCAGTGGTGGTGGAGGCTCCGGCGATGTGATCCAGAATGATCCCTGGACCGCTTCGGGCGTGGTGCAAAATGCGGCGGGTCGAATCTATTTTGAAATGCCGGACAACCGCAAGCGTCGGCGCTGGTCCGGCTACGTCTGCTCCGGCACCGTGGTTGCGGACGGGGAGACGGATGGGCGTTCGGTGATCCTGACCGCGGCACATTGTGTCTATGACGATGTGAACAAGGCATTCGCGCGCAATGTGCTGTTCATCCCCAATCAGGCGGGTACCACGGGCTCGCGTACAGACGGTGACTGCTCGAACGATCCGCTCGGCTGCTGGACGCCCGCTTTTGGGGTGGTGGACGCCAACTGGACACTGCCCGGAAACGAGTTCCCCGGCAACGTGGAGTGGGACTACGCCTACTACGTGGTGAGTGACTCGGGCGCGCATTCGGGGGCGAGTGCGGGTTCCGACGCATTGGATGTGGCAGTGCAGCCCATGAATGTGAGCTTCGCCACGCCAAGCGCCTATGAAGGCGATGCCTCGCTGTCGCATGCGCTGGGCTATTCCTACAGCGATGATCCGAACTTCATGTACTGCGCCGAAGCCATGACCACCGAGGGCACCGCCAACTGGTGGTTGTCCCAATGTGAACTGGGCGGTGGTTCCTCGGGCGGCCCCTGGGTACAGCCCATGCACATTGGTGTGGATGACCCGAACACCGCTGAAGTGGAAGAGAACGGCAACGGCCCGATCATTTCGGTCAACTCCTGGGGTTATACCACTGCGCCCGGGATGGCCGGGC
>JBFKXW010000318.1:0-3712 GCA_041637915.1 Pseudomonadales bacterium
AGGGCATCGGGTCGATCTCCGCTACCGCAGAGAAGCGTGTCCCGGTTTCCATGCGGATGATTTCCTGCATGCGTTCAAAAGACACGGAAGGTGCATTCTGCTGCAGACTGCTCAGCACCCTGGCCACCTCGGGCGGGAGCAGATTCTCATGCAGGCTGAGCATCTGCCCGATCTTCATGGGCACACCCTTCATATGCCCCAGCGTCTCCGCCACCCGCATGGCATTGCGGATCTGGCCACGCGTTCGGCGCGCATCCCGCAGATCCACGGACCGGAAACTGTTGCCGAGTGCCGTCCCGGCCACGGACAGCCCGACCCGACCTGCGAGCGAGCCAAGCTTCATCATGCGGGAAAAGGAGCCGGTATCGAGGTCGTCGCTCATGCGCGTTCCTTCAACAGGCAGGCAGGTCGCGCGTCTTCAGCGACCCAGGGTCGCGGTGCGCGTGGCGAATCCAACCAGTTCATCAACGAAGTTCTGCATCTTCAGCACATTTTCCTGCTCCAGACGCAGTGCCTCCTGAGCATCGTTCAGCAGACGCTTGCGTTCCAGGCCCATCATGATGCAGCGCACCTGTTCGGCTGCCGGCAGATCACGATGCAGTACATCCTGAATGCCCCGGTGCACCCATTCCAGCGCCCGGTCCAATGGCACGTCATCCGCCATGACGATGGTGGCGGGCCCACTGCCCTGCCGTGCGAACCGGTTGAGCAGGCTTTGCTCCTCCCCGTCACCCGACCGCAATTGCAGAAAAATACAGTCTGCTGACCTCTCCTGCAGGGCAGCATTCAGCGCCTCCACGGTTGTGAAACCCCGGGAGCGGATCTCGACGTTGGCAGGTGCCGCGCTTTCCAGCGCTGCACCGAACCGTTCCGCCTCATTTGGCGCCGGATCCAGAATCAACACGGTCACATTCTTTTGCATGCCGCCTCCGCGAACGGAATCATCACTTCCACACTATACCACCCACCCGTGAGCAGGACGTGATCCGCTCAGCCGGTGAAGTTCAACAGAATCCCTGCCGCGACGGCCGAGCCGATCACACCGGCAACGTTCGGCCCCATGGCGTGCATGAGCAGGAAATTGTGCGGATTGCTTTCCAGGCCCACCTTGTTCGCCACACGCGCTGCCATGGGGACGGCGGATACCCCGGCAGCACCAATGAGCGGATTGATCGGCTCGCGCGACAGCGCATTCAGCAGGCGCCCCATCAATACACCGGTGGCCGTGCCAATCATGAAGGCACCCATGCCGATGGCCAGAATTCCGAGCGTCTTTGCCTGCAGGAACTGCTCCGCGCCCAGCTTGGAACCCACGGCGAGCCCGAGCGCGATGGTCACGATGTTGATCAGTGCGTTCTGCGTGGTCTCGCTCAGGCGCTCCACCACACCGCACTCGCGCATCAGGTTGCCAAAGCAGAACATGCCGAGCAACGGCGCGGCGTCCGGCAGTAACAGGGCCACCAGAATGAGCAGCAGCAGCGGGAAGACAATCTTTTCGACCTGGCGAACCTGTCGTAACTGGGTCATGACAATCGCGCGTTCGGCGCGGGTGGTCAGGGCCCGCATGATGGGCGGCTGGATCAGCGGCACCAGCGCCATGTAGGAATAGGCAGCCACTGCAATCGCACCCAGCAAGTCCGGCGCCAGCCGACTGGTCACATAAATGGCGGTCGGCCCGTCTGCGCCACCGATGATGGCCACCGCAGCCGCCTCCTGCAGCGTGAACTGGAAGTCTTCCCAGCCGAACAGGTTCAGGGTCAGCGCACCAAGCAGGGAGGCAAAGATCCCAAACTGTGCGGCGGCACCCAGAAACAGCGTGCGGGGGTTGGCGAGCAACGGACCGAAATCAGTCATCGCGCCCACCCCCATGAAAATGAGTAACGGAAATGCACCGCTCTCGATCCCGGCACTATAGAAGAGGTAGAGGATGCCATCCGCCTCCGCGACCCGCGCACACGTACCATCCAGGTACGCGGCGCAGGCCCCCTGCGCGACGGCCAGGCCGCCACCGGGAATGTTGCTGAGGATACCGCCGAAACCGATGGGGACCAGCAGCAATGGCTCAAATCCGCGCCGGATGGCCAGATACAGCAGCAGCAGACCGACCGCGATCATGACGGCTGCAGGGACATCCAGGTAGTACAGCCCGGTGCTTTCCCAGAGCTTCTGCAGGTTCTCCATGCCGGCCGCGTGTCTCAGCCGATATCCAGCAGGGAATCCCCTGCGGATACGCTGTCGCCTGCCTGTACCCGCACCGACTGCACCGTGCCTGACTTGGGTGCCCGCACCTCGGTCTCCATCTTCATGGCCTCCAGGATGAGCAGCGGTTGGCCTTCCTGCACCTGGGCACCCGGCTGGACCAGCAGGCGCACGATGGTGCCACCGAGCGGTGCCGGCAGGGGAGTTCCACTGCTCCCGGTCTGCACCGGGCCCGGCGTTTCGATGGCAGCGACCGGTCCGATCTCACCGCCCTCGGCGACCTCGACCACGTACGAGCGTCCTTCCACCGTGACGGTATATACGCCCGGCGGTTCGGAGGGCGGGCTGCCTGCGGGAGCGACAACCGGTTCTGTCTCCTCCGTGAGCATCGGCTCAAACGCATCCGGCTTGCCACGGTTCTCGAGGAAGTGCAGCGCAGTCTGTGCAAACAGCGCGTAGGTCAGCACATCATCCAGAACGTCAGCAGACAGGGCGAAGCCCCGTTCCTGTGCGAGGGTCTGAAGCTCCGCCGAGAGCGCGTCCATCTCCGGTTCCAGCCGGTCGGCCGGGCGGCAGGTGATGGCCTGGCCGCCCTCCAGCACCCGCGCCTGCAGGTCTGCATGCACCGGCGCAGGCGTGGCTCCGTACTCGCCTTTCAGCACCCCGGCAGTTTCCCGCGAGATCGACTGGTAGCGCGTTCCGGCGATCACATTCAGCACCGCCTGCGTACCAACAATCTGGGAGGTCGGCGTCACCAGTGGAATGAAACCTAGGTCCTCACGCACGCGGGGAATCTCTGCAAGCACCTCGTCCATGCGATCCAGCGCACCCTGCTCGCGCAGTTGATTTTCCATGTTGGTCAGCATGCCGCCGGGCACCTGCGCCACCAGGATGCGGGAATCTGTGCCACGCAGGCTGCCCTCAAAACGCGCATATTTCCTACGCACCTGACGAAAATACGCGGCGATCTCCTCCAGCAGTTCCAGGTTCAGGCCCGTATCACGTCCGGTCCCCTCGAAAATCGCCACCACCGCCTCCGTGGAAGAATGCCCGTAGGTCATGCTCATGGAGGAGATGGATGTGTCGACGTTGTCGATCCCGGCTTCAACGCATTTGACGATCGTGGCGGTGGACAGGCCCGTGGTGGCGTGGCTCTGCATGTGGATCGGTATCGCCAGCGCCTCCTTCAAACGTGTCACCAGTTCTTCGCCCACGTACGGACGCAGCAACCCGGCCATATCCTTGATACACAGCGACTGCGCGCCCATATCCTCAATCTGCCGCGCCAGATCCACCCAGCCGTTGAGATCATGGACCGGACTGACCGTGTACGAGATCGTGCCCTGCGCATGGCGATCCTGTTTCAGCACGGCTTGAATCGCGCGCTGCAGGTTGCGGGGATCATTCATCGCATCGAAGACCCGGAACACATCCACACCGTTCACGGCAGCCCGCTCGACAAAACGATCCACCACGTCATCGGCATAGTGGCGATACCCGAGCAGATTCTGCC
>JBFKXW010000319.1:0-3699 GCA_041637915.1 Pseudomonadales bacterium
AGCGCCCCGCCGGCAGGGCGGTACCGGCTCCGGGAAGAGAGTCCGTGCCGGCGCAAAAAAGAAGACGACGGGCACCAAGGCATCGCCTGCCCGCGCGTCCGGAAAGGAGGCTGCCAAGCGCAGCCGCGGGAAAAGTAGCTGATTTCGGGGTTTTCTCTGCGGATATGCCAACCAGTGTTGTACGACTGGTGATCTCTGCCGAAGAGTTTCAGCGGCTCTACGAGGGTACCGCACGGTATGTCGTGGCGCGTGCCGAGGACGGCCGTACGGTGCGTTTCGAGGCAAAGCATCTGCGTCGCTTCGTTACGCAGACGGGCGTGTCGGGCCGGTTTGTCATTCAGTACGACGATACGCATCGTTTCCAGTCGATTTACCGCGTTTGATGGGATGACACCCGCCACCTGTGGTTTGGCGGGATGTACCCTATAATCGCGGGCCCTGAATGAACGGGTGCCGAAGCTTGCTGATCGATGCTTTGTATGGCCTTGCGAGGCCGTTTCTTTTCCAAATGGATGCGGAACAGTCCCACCGGCTGGCGCTAGGCGCCCTGGACCGGGCAGAGCAGCTGGGCCTGTTGGGCTGGGTGTTGCCTTCGACGGTGGAGGATCCCATAGAGTTGATGGGCCTGCGGTTTCCCAACCGCGTGGGTCTGGCCGCTGGGCTGGACAAGGACGCCGCCCATGTCCGGGGTCTCGCGCGCCTCGGCTTTGGCAGCCTGGAGGTCGGAACCGTCACGCCGCGTCCCCAGACGGGCAACCCGCAGCCGCGGCTGTTCCGTCTCAAGTCGCATCAGGCCATCATCAATCGCATGGGGTTCAACAATGCTGGCGTGGATGCGCTGGTGCAGCGCGTCGGCGGCTGGCAGCGGGATGGCACCATTCTGGGTATCAATATCGGCAAGAATGCCACTACGCCGCTTGACGACGCGGTGCAGGACTACCTGATTTCGTTCCGAAAGGTCTATCAGTACGCCGACTACGTGACCATCAATATCTCGTCCCCGAATACGACCGGCCTGCGCGATCTGCAGGCGGGTGAACGGCTGCGGGACCTTTGTGGGCGATTACGTGCAGAGCAGGTCGGATTGGCAGGAATTTACGGGCGTGAGGTGCCGCTGGTCCTCAAGCTGGCGCCGGACATGGACGACGACGCGCTCCGGGAGTGTGCGGACGTCGCGGTGGCGATGGGATTCCGTGGACTGATCGTGACCAATACGACGGTGGCCCGCCCGGAAAGCATTCCGCTCGCTCTCGCAGGTGAAGCGGGCGGACTGAGTGGTGCGCCCCTGCGTGAACGCAGTCTGGCGGTGCTGGAGTTGTTGGCGGGGCACTGCGGTACGGGCGCGGCGCTCATTGCGAGCGGTGGCGTGATGTCGGGCGCTGACGCGGCAGAACGGATACGGGCTGGCGCGCAACTGGTGCAACTGTACAGCGGGCTGATTTATCGGGGCCCCGGACTGGTGGCCGAGGCTGCCCGCACACTGGCACAGTCGCCTGCCTGAGCGATGCCACGGTGTCCAAAAAGACGACCCGCCTGTGTGGCGGGTCGGGCTGGGGCGAGTGGCCCCGGGTCGGGGGCTTGCGCCCCTTGCTGGGAACCGGCGTTGCATCTCGTAGCTTTCATTGCACGCAGTGCCTGTCTCATTCGGTCTACATGGTGCTCAACGTCGGTTAAATTGTGTACGGATCAGTGTGGTGTTCTGCCTCCTTCATGCAAATCCGTTCTATAAAAATCATCCAGGGATCAATGAACCCGTTGCTGGTGTTCCAGATGAATGCCGGAGATGCCAGTGAACCCATTCCACTGGTCAGTCCGGCCCTCATGCCAGCCGAGCAGCCAGCGCTCGCGTATGTCGCCGGTTTCGAAGGGGCAGACGTCGCGGGAACGCCCGTCAATGCCTGCCTGATAACCGCGGGCAAAAGCCCGCTCGGTTCTGTCCCTTTTTTGTCTTCTCATGCCTTCTCCAATCTCTCTGAGTCAGGTCGATACGGTTGGCCTGCCCGGTGCCTGCCGCTTCCCTCTCAGGGCGCCTCCGTCGCTGCCTGAATTGCCTTCTGGCGCGGCCGGTAGGTCCGGGTGACATATACATTTAGGTAGCTGGCCGCGTACTTGTCGAGGATCAAGTTGGTATATGAAAAAGGCTTTTTAGGAAACTTCAGAATAAGAGTAAGCTATTGAAATAAATAAGGAAAAAATATCGATGGGTGTCGTGGGGGTATTGACAGGTGCCGAAAGGCGCATGCAGGCGACCAATTGCACAAGGCATGATTTGTGCAGCATTGGCTGAGGAATGCACAAATAATATACGGAGGGTGCGGCCCGTGGAGAACGGCGGGTTGGGTACCGCCGGCCACCACGGCAAGCCGCGGTTGATGCATCACTGGCGGACAAAAAAAAGCCGGGTTCCTCGCGGAACCCGGCTTCGCTGCAACGCGCTGGGCGTTGAATCAGGCAGCTTCTGACGTGCGTGCCAGGGACTTGTTCAGGGCCCGCACTTCGTCCGTCAGATTCTTCAGCTGGTCAGCCAGCTTCCCAAGTGACTTCTCCACGTCCTCCTTGGAGGCGACCTTGCTCAGATCCGCGGACTTTGCCAGCGCATCCAGCTGGCTCGCACGAGCCAGGGTGGTCAGGTCGATGGACTGTACCAGCTTCTCGATCTCCTTCTTGGAGGGCAACTCGCGCACTTCGCCGACGGTGGCCAGGCCACTACGCTTGACAGCGTTATCCAGCAACCCACCAGCCGCTTCCGCGAGCTGCTTGCGAGCCGCTTCGGCACGCTCCCGCAGTGTTTCTGCATTCAGGCCTTCCAGGTTTTCACGTACCTGACCCACCAACTCTTCAGCCCGACCACGCGCCTTCTCGGTGTTCTCGCTCACGATACCGCGCACGGTGTCCTGGTCGAGTTCAGCCAGCTTGCCACGGATCGCCTCGATACGGCCTTCGACTTCTTCCCGCAGTCCGCCCGCGTTCACCCGCTCTGCGTAGCTCTTGGCCTTGCCCTTCAGTTCGCCACCACGGGTCTCCACGGTGCCTTTGAGTTCGCCAAGACGACTCTCCGCCTGCTCGCGCAGGGCTCCTGCCTTCTCCTTCGCCTTTCCGGTCAACGACTGACCACGCTCTTTCACCGCGTCCAGATTCAGCCCGGTCGATGCCTTGCGCAGCTGCTCCACCTGCTGGTCCAGCGAACCGCGCAGACCTGAGGTACGCTCGTTCAGCTGCTCTTGCAACTTGCCGACACGGTTTTTGGTCTGATCGCGCAGTGCTTCGATGTCTACCCGCGTAGACAATTCCTCCAGCCCGGCACGGGGGTCACTGGCTACTTTCTGCAGCCACTGAACGCCTTGATTGAGAAGTTCGCGTGGTGCAACATTTTGTTTTGCTTCGCTCATGGTATGCCTCCGGTGCATTCCAGGGTTCATCGTTCGCGCCTGTGAATCAGGCGCATTTCGTAATGCAGGTGGATGGTAAGAGACAAAATTAGAGGGTGACACCTAATCCGCAGGTGGGTCTTTGACTGACGCCACAGATCAGGAATCTGGCGCCTGCTGTCGGGTCTGGTGCGGGTTCGCCGCGTTGTGCATCTGTTGTGCCCGGCTGGCGGGGTCCAGATTCGCCAGTGCCCGACAGATCTCGTAAAAAGCAGAAAAACCGTCACTTTCCCGAAACAGCCGTTCGAACGCCGGGATCCGGTCGTGATAG
>JBFKXW010000320.1:0-3691 GCA_041637915.1 Pseudomonadales bacterium
AGTGTGATACGTTCTCCGCGTTTCAGTGTGATGATCACCGAGCCGTCCGGCGCATGCGCCGACACGGTGCCGGCAGCCGGGTCGATCGCCAGAGAGGCACAACCGGCGATGCAGGGACGGCCCATGCCGCGGGCCACGACGGCGGCGTGGCTGGTGGCACCGCCTCGCACAGTGAGGATGCCGCGCGCCGCCTTCATGCCGTGCAAGTCTTCCGGGGAGGTCTCGCTTCGCACCAGGATCACTGCCTCACCAGTGCCGGCGAGCGACTCCGCTTCACCGGCATCCAGTGCGATGATGCCGCTTGCCGCACCGGGCGAAGCGGGCAGACCGCTGGCGATCGGCTGCTCGGTTGTCGCCGGGTCGATGCTGGGAAACAGCAACTCCTCAAGCCGGCTGGCGTCGATGCGCTGGATGGCTTCAGCCGGTTGCAGCAGCCCTTCATCGACCATTTCCACGGCAATGCGCACGGCGGCACGGGCAGAGCGTTTCCCGTTGCGGGTCTGTAGCAGGTAAAGATGGCCCGCCTCGATGGTGAATTCGAGATCCTGCATGTCGCGGAAGTGCTTCTCCAGCGTGTTGCGAATCCCCTGCAACTCTGCGAAGCGTTCCGGCATGATCTCCGCCAGGCTTGCGCCGGTGGCCGGTTCCTCGGGAGCAAGCGGATGCGGAGTGCGGATGCCGGCCACGACATCCTCCCCCTGGGCGTTGGGCAGCCACTCGCCGAAAAAGCGCCGTGCACCGCTACTGGGGTCGCGCGTGAATGCGACCCCGGTGGCACTGCCCGAACCCAGGTTCCCGTAAACCATGGTCTGGATATTGACCGCAGTGCCCCACGAATCCGGGATGCCATGGATCTCGCGGTAGACTTGTGCGCGGGGATTGCTCCAACTGCGGAACACGGCCTCGATCGAGGACTGCAGCTGCTCCATGGGGTTGGCAGGGAACTCGCTGCCGGTTTGCCTGCGGATAATGTCCCGGAACCGGTCGACGACGGATGCAAGATCCCGCTCGGTCAGGCGCGAATCCGGGATGAGCCGCGTCAGCGTTTCCCGGTCGTGGTCATCACCGACGCCGTGGTCGGCCGCGTGCTGGCTCCGCGCCATGGCAAGTGCCGCTTCAAACATCTCGCCAGGCACACCCAGCACGACGTTCCCGAACATGCTGATCAGGCGACGGTAGGTATCCAGTGCGAAACGCTGAGAACCGACACAAGTGGCCAGCCCCTGCAGGTTGTTGTCTGACAGTCCGAGATTGAGGACGGTGTCCATCATGCCCGGCATCGAGGACTGCGCCCCGGAGCGCACGCTCACAAGCAGGGGCGGGGTGCCAGATCCGAAGTGTTTGTCGGTGACCTCCTCAAGCCATGCAACCTGTTCGCGCACTTCCTCCATCAGGCCTTCCGGCAGCCGGCCGGACTCCATGTACTCGACGCAGTTCTCCGTGGTGATCGTGAATCCCGGCGGCACCGGGATGCCGATGCGCGCCATCTCGGCCAGGTTTGCACCCTTGCCACCCAGCAGCGCTTTCCATTCCGCGCGTCCTTCGGTGCAGTCGGCACCAAAACGGTAGATGCGTTTTCCATTCATGGACTTTTCGCCCTTTCCCCCGCCAGCGTGCTGCAAATTGTATCGCTTGCTTACGTTACCAGAGGAGTGATTATCGAAGTGCCGCGCGGACAGATCCTGAGCCGGGCCATCGCGGGATGTTCACCGGGTCCGGGCCCACAGCTTACCGGGGCCGAATGCCGCGCAGGGCTTTCTGCAGACGGCCGATAAAACGTTCCGGATCGGCGATTCGATGGGTGTCCGCCGACAGGCCGGCGGTGAGATGTCCGGCGTAGCCGATCAGGCTGATGCCGATCCCGATATGCCCCGCCTGCGGCGGAAAGAATGTCATGTTCTCCGTGCGTGCGCCGGCGATGTGCAAGGCCTGTTGCGGCCCGGGCAGATTGGAGACCACGGCCACACTCTTGTCAGCGATGAGGTCAATCAGCCGGTGCTCTGCGGATTCCGGCAGTTGTCCGGCGATGCCCAGTGACAGGAGTACGGCGCTCGCTTCCGGGGAGTCCTTCAGCGCGCGCATCCGCGTCGCGATCAGATCCAGGCGCGTCGCGAAGCGTGGCTCACCCACCGGCAGGTCGAGGAGCACCAGTCCGAACCGATTGCCGGTTTCTCCGTCGTTCTCGTCCCGCAGGTTGACGGGGATGGTGACGCGCAAAGTTTCCTCCCGGTCGATCGATTCGCCGTGGTCCAGCAGCTCGTGGTGAAAAGCCGACGCAAGGGCGGCGAGGAACACATCGTTGAGGGTGACGCCGCATTGTTTCGCATAGGCATGGATGGGTTCTATCGGGAGCGCCCGGGTCCAGGCCACACGGCGCCGGCCCGACAGCTGCGCGTGCAGCGACGGATGATTGTCGGATGGCAGACGCAGGACACGCAGGATGGCGGCAGCCATTCCCTCGCCCTGGTGCAACTGCTCGCGGAGGTGTTCCGGGTGCTGCAGTTCCCGGCGGAAAAACTCGCCGGCACCCAGCAGCACCGAATTCAGCGATGTCAGGCGGGAAATCAGTGAGCCGAGGGGGCCGGCCTGCAGCACGTGGGACGCCTCGGCGGCAGGAGCCGGGATTTCGTTCTCATGCTGCGCGGTGTCATCGAGCTGCTGCAACAGGCGCAGCATCGCAATGCCGTCAGCGATCGCATGGTGAGCACGGAACAGGATGACCAGGCGGCCACGCCGGGCACGGAACAGCCCGACCCGCCAGAGCGGTTGGTGGGGGTCCATCGGGTAGCTCAGTTCGCGGCAGATCGCTGCCTGAAGCGTGGCCCGGTTGGGGAGGTTCCCGGCGGGATGGATGTGCACGTGGTACGCGAGATTCAGCGCATCCACGGGCCGCCATACTGGCGGGCGCGAGTGGTCATCGGCAACCTGGGAGAAACGGGGATGATGCAGCAGGCGGCGAACCAGCTCTTCCGCAATTTCCCGGGTCGGTCGGTCGGCATGTAACTCCAGAATGCCGACCATGACCATCGGGTTGTGCAGCGTATCCATTTTCAGCCAGGCATGATCCACCGGCCCCATGATTTCAGTGGTTTGCGCATCAGACATTTTCAGTGGAGTCTCCGGTTGCTGCGAACGCGTGCATTCCCCGATGAGACCAGGCCACCCGGAGGCCTGCCTTCAGGACGGCAGAATCGTGCACGTTTACCGCCAAAGGGGCCGATTTTAACGAGGTGGGCGCCGAACAGGATAGTCACACATCCGAGCATGGCCAGCGGCTTGTGGCCATGGTGATGCAGGGGGTGCATGCGCCGGGGGCGCGTCAGGTCATGCAGCCCGCAGCGCGCGAGTCCGGCGAGGCTTGCTGCGAAGATCACTTCCAGACTCCTGGAACACCCGTGCTCCGCAGTCGGCAGGAAGTGGCGCACTTTACCGACGGGCCTCTACTGTGCATCCTGCCTCGACTGCCACGGCCAGCGACCCTCCACCTCCAGGTGCAGGACGATACTCAGGAACGAGCGGATGAGGATGATCAGTCCAAGGATCGCCACGTTCTCCCAGCTGTCTGCGATGACGACGGTCCGGATGATGTCCCCGGCGATCAGAAATTCCAGGCCGAGAATGATCGACCGGCCCAATTGCCGGCGGAAGGTTTGGTAGGCGGCTCCTTCCGGGAGGCGCCGGAACGTTCTGA
>JBFKXW010000321.1:0-3686 GCA_041637915.1 Pseudomonadales bacterium
AAAGCAAGGTCGATCTCGAAGCTTATTTTTCTGAACAGACCGGCTGGGCGGAACAGCATCCCGGGTATTACTGGGACAAGCTCTGCGAGGCCTGTCAGGCACTCTGGCGTGACTCGGGCATCGCGCCCGCGCGCGTGTCCGGCTTGTCGGTGACGACGCAGCGCACCACCATGGTGAACCTTGATCAACACGGTGAACCGCTACGGCCGGCCATTGTCTGGGAGAAGACCGAAAAGTTTTTGCTGCTGTCGGGGTATCTCATTCACAAGCTGTCCGGCGCCTACCAGGATTCTGTCGGCGCGCAGGTGGGCTATATCCCGTTCGATTACAAGAAACTCGACTGGGCGGCGGGTTTTGACTGGAAATGGAAGGCGCTGCCGATCCGGCGCAGCATGCTGCCTGCGCTGGTCAAACCCTGCACGCAGCTGGGTGCCGTGACGCAGCAGGCAGCGGACGCCACCGGCATCCCGGTGGGCACCCCGATTATCGCATCGGCGGCTGACAAGGCATGCGAGGTGATCGGGGCAGGGGCCACGGACCCCAGCGTCGCCTGCATGAGTTACGGCACCACGGCGACGATCAATACCAACAATGCCCGCTACGTCGAAGTGGAGGCCCTGATTCCACCGTATCCATCCGCCATACCGGATCACCACTGTTCCGAGGTGATGGTGTACCGGGGTTTCTGGATGGTGAGCTGGTTCAAGGAGGAGTTTGGCTGGCCGGAGCAGGAGGAGGCTCGTAAGCTCGGAGTCACCCCGGAAAGTCTGTTCGACCGGCTCGTGGAGAGTGTACCCCCCGGCTCGATGGGCCTCACCCTGCAGCCGTACTGGTCCCCAGGCGTGAAAGAGCCCGGCCCGGAAGCCAAGGGGGCGATCATCGGGTTCGGTGATGTACATACCCGCGCACACATGTACCGGGCTCTCATCGAAGGCCTTTGCTACACACTGCGCGCGGGCAAGGAACGAACCGAACAGCGCAACAAGGTCCCCATCCGCCATCTGCGTGTATCGGGCGGCGGCTCCACCAGTGACGCAATCATGCAGATCACTGCAGATATCTTCGGCATGCCGGCGGAACGACCGCATACCTATGAGACCTCCGGTCTGGGTGCTGCCATCAACTGTGCAGTTGGCCTGGGCCTCTACCCGGATGTCCACACGGCCATGCAGGCCATGACCCGGGTCGGGGACGTCTTTGCGCCGGAACCAGAGCATCAGCGCACTTATGAGCGACTGTACCAGGAAGTGTTCCGACAGATGTACGGCCGTCTGCAGCCGCTGTACAAATCCATTCGCGAGATCACCGGCTACCCACCCTGAATCATCATCGAAACTTCACTGTCGTCCACCTATAATCAGTGGCACATTTGGTAGCGTGCTCAGCCCATGGATTTCCTCCAGGTTTTCATACTGGCCCTGATCCAGGGGGTGACCGAGTTCCTGCCCGTTTCCAGTTCCGCGCATCTGATCCTGCCCTCTGAGTTGCTGGGCTGGCAGGATCAGGGTATGGCCTTCGATGTGGCGGTGCATGTCGGCACGCTGATCGCCGTGGTGGCCTACTTCCGTCGCGACATTCGCAGCCTGGCGGCTGGCTGGCTGGCCTCTCTCTCCGGCGGCGCGGCATCTCCGGAATCCAGGCTCGGCTGGGCGGTGCTGCTGGCCAGCATTCCGACCCTGCTGGCGGGTTATTTCATGAGTAGTCTGGCAGAGGCCTGGGTGCGTTCCGCGCTCGTGATCGGTCTCGCCACGGTTGGCTTTGCCATCCTGTTACAACTGGCCGACTGGAAGGGCGCGAAAAGCGAGCCGCTGACCACGATGAGCTGGCGGGCGGTCGGTCTCATCGCAATCGCCCAGGTCTTCGCCCTGATCCCCGGCACCTCACGCTCGGGTGTCACCATCACCGCCGGCCTGGCCATGGGCCTGACGCGCGAGGCAGCAGCGCGGTTTTCCTTTCTGTTGTCCATCCCCGTCATCCTGGGTGCGGGCGCCGTGAAAAGCGTCGAACTGATGGATACCGGCTCCAGTGCAGACTGGTTCGCTGCCGGATTGGGCGCCCTGATTGCCGGTATCAGTGCATTCCTCTGCATCCGCTGGTTTCTGGCGTTTGTGAAGCACGCCGGCATGCTGCCGTTTACCCTGTACCGCCTGGCACTGGGTGGCTATCTGATCTGGTTTGCGCTGAGCGCAGGGTGAGTTTCTTCATCATCTGTACGTGCGCCAGCATCGCAGTCGGGTAGTCCGTGATCACGCTGTCCACGCCGAGGTGAAAAAGGCGTGCAACGACTTCCAGTGAGTTGACCGTCCAGCAGGAAACCAGAAGACCCGCCTGGTGGGCGCGGTCGACGCGCTTGTGCTTGACGAGTTCGTGCGACAGCACCAAGGTGTCGCAGCCCAGTTTCACCGCCAGTTTGACCGGGTTCGGCTTTGGCGCCTCCGCCACCAGCCCCAGTGAAACCGCCGGATCGACCTGGCGCATTGTGCGGAGCAGTTCCGGATCTCCGGAAGTGATGGTACAGCGGCGCTTCAGGCGCGCCTCACGAATGAACCCGGCCAGCCGTTCGCAGAATACTTCGTGATCGCCCAACTGGCCGGTTTTTACCTCAAACTGGAAATGTGCTGCTCCACGACACTGCTGCACCACCGCGTGCAAGGTCGGAATCCCGGTGGAGTCCTGCCACAGGTAGCGGTCGGATTTGCTGACCTGCTCAGCCAGCTGCTCGCTGGTGCTGTGGTGCACACTGGATCGGGACAGGTGGGTGCGGCTCAGTCTGGCATCATGCACCACGACAATTTCACCGCCCTTAGCGCAACGCAGATCCATTTCGAAGTGCCGGATCCCCTGACGCATGGCATGGCGGAAACCCGCGAGCGTGTTCTCCGGCGCTTCCCCGGCCGCACCGCGATGACCGTATACGAACATTGCCTGTTTCCTGAAACGTCGTGGATGAAGGGGAGTATCGCAGGCGCGGGCTGAATCCGCAGCCAGCGATATTTTTTGGCATTTTCCTGTTGAAATCCAGCAGGGCGCACCCATCTCAAGAACAAGGTTGAGCAGTTACCGGTATGACAACCGACCTTGGTTGTAGCCCCCGGAGACGGGGGTGGTGAGTGGGGCGCACGATTTGAATCATGGGTGCCGTCCCGTTTGATTCAACAGGTCTGCCTTGGGCAGTCAGGAGAAATGTCATGTCTATGATTCGTTATCAGCCATTAGGCGCTCCCTATTCGCTTTCCCGGGAGCTGAGCCGTTTTTTTGACAACGCACTGGCGTCGGAGTCTGAAGTCAGCGCGACGGACTGGACCCCCGCCGTGGACATTCGCGAGGAGGAATCCCGCTACGTGCTGCACGCGGATCTGCCCGGTACGGATCCGGAGAACGTCACCATCACGTTCGAGCGGGGTGTGTTGACCCTGCAAGGTGAGCGGGAGCAGATCAAGGAAGACGAGCAGGCCGGCTACAAGCGCGTCGAGCGCGCTCGCGGCAGCTTCCTGCGACGCTTCAGTCTGCCTGACTCCGTGGACGGTGCGAACATCACCGCCAAGGCGCATCAGGGCGTACTGGAGGTCAGTATCCCGAAGGGTGAAGCCGCCCAACCACGCCGGATCGCCATCGAGCATTGATCCGTCCGGAAACCGGAGCCGGCAGCAGATCACCTGCTGCCGGTTTTTTTTTTACCAGCACAC